>CALBIE010000224.1 GCA_937893495.1 uncultured Verrucomicrobiales bacterium
GTGGAGTCTAGATTGCAGCGCCATAGTGTCCCGTCTTCTTTGATGCCGAATAATTCCTCTTCTCCGATCGCTATCTTTCTCCAGTCGATGGCATGACCCAACCTTTTCGGTGTTCCGTAAACGCTGAGAGTACGGGTGGTTTTCCCATTGTATCCTTGCCCCCAGGCCCAAACGGATCCGTCAGGGGCGAGGAAGGCGGCACGCATGTATCCACACACGATTTGGGGCTGGACCTTGCCGGGTGGAAGGTGTTTGCCAATGTGGAATTTCGGTTCGGATTTTAGTGAGGAAGTGACCTGGTAGATGACTGCGGTGACGAAAGCGAGAAGCCCCATGGCAAACACCAGGCGCAAACGGATCCTTCGCTTGCCAAGTGTAGTCGAATCATCCGCCATTGGCGGAATTGTTGTTTGCGTTCCGGTCGGCAGCAAGATTGTTTGTCAGGTTCGGTTTCGCGGCCAAATTGAAGGTTTCGTTGCGGATCGTGATTTGTTAGTCGAAGGCGGAATTAAGGTTCTCGGACATTTCGAGTTCTAATCGCGTCGGAGTAGTCTTCCGGGAAATCATGTGAGTAGAAGAGAAGTGGTCGGAGCGACAGGATTCGAACCTGCGACGTCCTGCTCCCAAAGCAGGTGCTCTACCAAGCTGAGCTACGCTCCGACAGGGGCGGTGTTATACGCGGACCGCACGCCCGTGCAAACGATTAATTTGCTGACTGAGTTGCCGAGGCCTTCGTTGCGGGTTCAGTTGAAGATACTCAGTCGCCGAATCAGGCGTTCCATGAAACGCGATTTATCGGGTCCGACACCCGGTTCGAAGGTGGGTTTCAATCGCTGCCTCGTTTCGAGATCGTATTGCAGCAGCAGGCCGACGGAGTGAGCACCTGTGCCCGCGCCACGAGTGGCGTCCAGTCCAAAGCCATACGCGAACATCGCCTGCCACACGCCGTCTTTGGAACGGTAGCCGATGCCCCCGCCCACGCCGTTATGCCAGTGGCCGGGTTGTTGCATGCCCGAGACGTAATCGACATTTGCCGTGGTCCCGAACACGTTGACGGTCCAGGTGTTCTTCAAACCAAACGGCAATGGATGCGCGTAGAGTCCGCCGGCCAGCACATATCGGCGCGCGGAGATTTCGCCAAAATAATACCCGGGCAGATACAACGGGAATTCGGATCCCAGCGGCAGCGCACCGCCCAGTGGGTAGGCATTCAAGCGATCGGCGCGGAGGCTGGTCCCCGCAGTGACGCTCGTCGCCAGATAGTTGCCGCGCTTCGGAAACGTGTAGGCGAGCAGCGCGCGGGACCAGAAAAAATGTGTCTGCGATTGGGCAATCCGATCACCGGCAAATCCAAAAGGGCCATTCTGGTTGTAGAAGTGAGCTTCATACCATCCGGACAACTCCATGGCGAGTGCCGGCGTCAAAAGGGGTTCACGGCCACCGAAGCGAAAACCGGTTCGTAATCGAAACGAGTTGCGGTTGTCGGGAATGACAAAGCCCGCGGGATTGTCGGCATCGCGGGTGTAATCCGTAAAGTGGTAGCCCACCCGCAGCACGCCGTAGAGCGGAATATTGTTGGCCGGATTAAACAGGTGATAGACACTGGTGCTGATTTCCGCGCCATGACCGGTGAATGATTCAGCGGTCAGGTACCGGCCACCGCGAATTTCTTCGTGCGAATCAGCGAAGCCACCGCCGGAGATGCCCACCGCCAAATCCGTATTCGGTCCCAGCGCCTGATCAAATCCGATTTCAGAATCCAGATAGACCGGCGCGACGGCCAACCTCAGGGTGATGTTGGTTCGCAGATAACCCGGCTGGTTCAGGAAATAAAATGCGTAACCAGCGATCGGCCCCTTGCCTTCCAATGGTTGATTATAACCGAACTGAATCAGTTGTCGCTTGGATGGATCAATCTGCGCCGCCGCCCGCCTCGGGGCGACGAGTAGCGATAGACACGCCAGCAAAAAGACAGTTTTCCTCGGAATCACCGGGCTGTTTTTCCAATATTAAGGGATATGGAGCAAGCCGATTTATCAGGCGTTCGTATTACGCCAAACCCCTTTCAGGAGTTATTCTGTCCGGTCTTTTCCAAGGTGGGGCAAGGCTACGCCGCGCCTCTGATCTCTTCCCTGTCTCAAAACACGGCAAGAGGAACCCGGGTGGGCTAAGGCTGTTGGCCAGTCCGGTTCGAACCCGAACCTCTTATCTTGTTGCCATGTACAAAACTCAAAGTTTGAGGCTCCGCATAGCGTCGCCCCACCTTGGTGATGACCTTGCGGACTGCGCCGGGTGAACTATTCAAAGGCGACGCTACACGGAGCCTCTACCTATCTTCGTTGTGAAGCAGGAGTAAGATCAGAAGTTCGGCACAGCCTCACACCACCCTGGATTCCCCGTTCACCCTTCCTTGGACGATTTGCAGAATACCAGCATTCTCAATTCGCAGGTAATCAAACCGCGGGCTTGCCCCGGTGGTGGAAATCGGGCAGAAGATCAGCCATGAAACCCGTTGGCTTGATTCTGTTCGGCGCAATCTTCTTCGCTCCCCTTATCGTCACGGCCCAATCGTCTGGATTCAATTACGACGAAGCCAGAGTTCCGAAGTACACGTTACCGGATCCACTGCTCGCCGCCGATGGTCGCGCCATTACCAATTCGGTTTTGTGGGAACGCGTTCGTCGGCCCGAGATTCTGACACTATTCGAAGATCAGGTGTACGGCCGCGCGCCGCGCGGTCCTTCCGGTCTGAGTTACAGCGTGATCGAAACGGATCAAAACGCCCTCGATGGAAAAGCGACCCGCAAACAAGTTCGCATTCAGTTGACCGGCAAACGATACGGACCGCGAATGGACGTGCTCATTTATCTGCCCAACCAGGTCAAAGGTCCGGCGCCCTTGTTCGTGGGATTGAACTTTTACGGGAACCACACGATTCATCCGGACCCGAACATCGAGATTCCCATCAGTTGGTGTCGCTCGAATTCGAAGGCCGGCGTGGTGGACAATCGAGCCACGGAAAAGGGACGCGGCGCCAGCGCCACCCGTTGGGCGGTGGACAAGATACTCGCGCGCGGTTACGGACTGGCGACAATTTACTATGGTGACATCGAGCCGGACCACAAAGACGGGTGGAAGAGCAGCCTGCGTTCATATCATCTCGCGCCGGGCCGGACCCAGCCGCCGCCGGAGGCCTGGGGCGCCATTAGCGCGTGGAGCTGGGGATTGAGTCGGGCGATGGACTACTTTGAAAAGGATGGAAAAATAGACGCGCATCGAGTTGCTGTAATCGGACATTCGCGGTTGGGCAAAACCTCTCTCTGGGCCGGTGCCAGTGATGAACGATTTGCCCTCGTCATCTCGAACGATTCCGGCTGTGGTGGTGCCGCGCTCAGTCGCCGCGCGTTTGGCGAAACCGTGAAACGCATCAACACTTCTTTTCCGCACTGGTTCAACGACAACTTCAATCGTTTCAACGACAACGAAGCCGCCTGTCCCGTGGATCAGCATATGCTCATCGCGCTGATGGCCCCGCGTCCGGTTTATGTCGCCAGCGCGGAAGAGGACAAATGGGCGGATCCCAATGGCGAATTCCTCAGCGCGAAACACGCCGGTCCGGTTTATGCCCTCTATGGCAAGGGCGGTGTTGGAGTCGAAAAGCATCCGCCCGTCAACACCCCGGTAGGCGACACGATTGGCTACCACTATCGCACGGGCAAACACGATGTGACGGATTACGATTGGGAGCGCTACCTCGCCTTCGCGGACCGGCATTTCAAACCGGCGGTCAAAGGTAAATCCAATCAGGATTGAAATTGAAACGGGCTCGTCAGCGGGAAATGTTCTCACATGTCCCGGAACCTCGTTACCTGACTCATGTGATCCTTGATCGCGCCTCGGTGCCTTCGTTTGAGGAGTATCCGTTCAACCTCCCCATCGTGCGTTCATTAGACCGTTTGGAGTTGCATCCTCGGGTTAATTTCTTCATCGGCGAAAACGGGTCCGGTAAGTCAACGCTGCTGGAGGCCATCGCCGTGAGGTGGGGTTTCAATGCGGAAGGAGGAACGAAAAATTTCAACTTTTCCACCCGGGCATCGCATTCCCGGTTGTCGGATCAAATTCGCCTGAGCAGAAGCGCCAATCGTCCGCTCGACGGGTTCTTCTTTCGGGCAGAAAGTTTCTTCAACGTCGCGACGGAGATCGAGCGCCTCGGTGTCGATGGCTGTTACGGTGGAAAGCCGCTCCACGAAATGTCGCATGGCGAAGCCTTTCTGACATTGATGACGACCCGCGTGGATGGTCACGGACTTTATCTGCTCGACGAACCCGAAGCCGCCCTTTCGCCCCAGCGTCAGCTGGCGATACTGACCCGTATCCACGATCTGGTGATGGATTCTTCTCAATTCCTCATTGCCACTCATTCGCCCATTCTCCTGGCCTATCCGGATGCGTGGATCTTTGAATGCTCGGGCGAGGGACTTCGCCGCATCGAGTACGAGGAGACCGAACATTATCGGGTGACGCGAGATTTTCTGATGAACCCCGCGCGCATGATCAAGCTGCTGACCGAATGAGCGTACCTGAACTCTCGGTCGTTCTGCCCGGCTACAACTGCGCGGCCACGATTCGTCGCGCGCTTCTGTCCCTGCTTGATTCGCCATCCGCGGATTTCGAGATCGTGTTCGTGGATGACGGATCGACCGATGACACCGTCAGTGTTGTTTCAGCGTTGAAGGATTCACGCATCCGTATCGTTCGACAACCACACTCGGGAGTCGCAGCCGCCGCGAACCTTGGTGTTGCGGAAGCGCGGGCGTCGATCATCGCCCGCATGGATGCGGACGACTACTCCTATCCGAATCGTTTCACGCTACAACTCGGATACCTTGCGGCCAACAATCTGGATGCCGTCGGCGGGCGCGTGCGAATCATCGATCCGGCGGGAATCCCGGTTCCATCGATGGGACGATACGAGAAATGGGTCAATGGCTTTTGCGACGCCGATTCCGTCGCGGCCTATCGGTTTGTTGAATCGCCACTGGTGAATCCAACCATTATGGCCAAACGCAAAGTGTTCGAGCTCGGCTTTCGAAATGGCCCTTTTCCGGAAGACTATGACCTGCTGCTTCGTGCGCTTCAGGCCGGGTATCGCATGGGCAAGGTGCCCGAGATCGTCCTGGATTGGACGGACGGGCCGGGCCGGCTGACGCGCACGGATGAACGTTACTCCATGGCCGCCTTCGATCGCTGCCGGCGTGCGCATTTGCTGGTGGGTCCATTGAAGAATTGCGGTCGCTGCAATCTCTGGGGCGCGGGGCAGACCGGAAAGCCATGGTTGCGTTGGTTGAAGGAGAACCAGATCGAGATCGGATTCGTCGTCGATGTGGACGCGAGAAAAATCGGGCGGAAGATTCACGATGTCCCTGTCATCTCCCACACGGATTTGCCATCAGCGGACGGCAGTCCGCTTTTGATTGCAGTCGGAGCGGAAGGCGCGCGCGAACAGATTGTCCCCGTACTCAAAAACCATGGCTATCGAATCGGCGCAGACGCTTGGTTTGTCGCGTGAACGGCTACGCCGGTTTGATTCTATCAAGCCGTCGAAAAACGTACCGACTCGTAGCAGCCGACGTAAGGAGGCTCATATATTTTCAGGAAAGCAGGATGGATTAGAGCCTCCTTACGTCGGCTGCTACTTTTATTAAAGGCTGTTGAACTGTCTGCGATTTTGGTCGGAATTACTTTCCTTTGCGATTTCAGCGGCATGGTGGTTAAGTGATGGGAGTAAAAGGTTGAAAGGAATAAAAAATGCCAGCTCTGGGTGATAACGCAAATGTTTGGAATACCTGTCTCCTGATACTGAGACAGAACGGATATCTGCTTCGCTTGGAGAGCGACGATCCTG
>CALBIE010000225.1 GCA_937893495.1 uncultured Verrucomicrobiales bacterium
ACCGCCGATATTGTAGTCGAATCCCTGCTTCGTCGGATAATAATCCGGTTTGCCGAGATGCCATTTGCCAATATGCACCGTTGTGTAACCGGCCTGCTTCAATGCTTCCGCCAGCGTCACGTGCCGATGTTCGAGATGCTGCGTCCAGGGCGGTGGTTTGAACTGATGCTTCGGCAACGTCGCTTGCCCGGGAATCCAGTCGGTCAATCGCAGCCGCGCCGGATACATTCCGGTGAGAATCGCGGCCCGGGTCGGTGAACAGGCGTTGCAGGCGGCGTAGGCATCCGTGAACCGAACGCCGCTCGCGGCCAGCCGATCAATATTCGGCGTCTGGTAATAGTCGCTGCCGTAACATCCCAGATCCGTCCAGCCAAGGTCATCGACGAGAAAGAAGACGATGTTGGGTTTCCGGTCGCCGGCCCGCAGGAATGCCCCGGGTAAAGCGCTCACAAGGATTAGATGGAATAGCAGATGCAGGAGGCGTTTCATGGAGCAATATCGCGATGCTACCGACGGTTAGAGTCACGGCAAGCTTGCGTTGCGGGTGATTGGCAGTCGGGGATTTGTTTGTTCGTGGCAAAAGGGCAGGTAGTGGAGTTTTTGCGCCAGCGTCTTGGAGTGCGCCGGCGCTCCGGCGCTTTCCTCGAGGATATTCTGGTATCCACGCGTGTACGATGGGAAATACATCGCTCGCGCCAGCCTGAGCGCCGCAGTACACGACGCTGGCCGCGTTATCACCTCAATCGTCTGTTTACAGTTTGCCGATGCATAAACAATGCCGGTTCAATTGCCCTTGCGATGGTCAGAGGGCTTCTTTTGGGTCACGAACTCCAGGATCCGAACCGCATCCGCATAGGTGGTGGAATGTCCGCCATTCTCGCGGTGAATGAGCAGGGTGTTCTTGTTTGTGGTTTTCAGCTTCGTGGCCAGTCGAAGAACGCTGTCGGGCGGGACGCTACGGTCTCTGCCGCCGACCGTGAACGCCACCGGCATGGTGAAGCGTTCCGGCCGAAATTCGGCGCTGCGCTTTTTGTATTCGTCGGGAATCTCCGTCTTCGAACCGCCGAACGATTGCGCGATGGCCGCTTGAAAGTTCTCGTAATCCAGATGGTTCGCAGTGCCGTTCATCGATGCCACGCCATCCAGCAGTTCGGGGTGCAGCGCGGCGAATGTCAGGCAGGACGCGCCACCCATCGAGGCACCGCAGAGAAAGACTCGTCGCCCGGAAAAATTTCGCTTCAATTCACCGATAATCTGCACCAAATCCGCTTCGGCTTTCGGCCCCATCCATGAGGTCTTCGCCCGGTAGTCGGGTGAAATGAGAACCATTCCGTGTTTTCGCGCCACGTCGCGCACCGCCCGGCATTCGTCGCGGTTCTGCCGGATAAACTGCCAGCGGTCACTGCCGTGTCCGTGCAGGGCAATCAATACGTCCGTCGGTTCGTTGGTGTGGAAATCCGGTGGCAGCAGTTGCACGTATCGCTGCTCGGTCTGATCCACACTGGCGACGAAGGTGATGTCTTCGGCTGCAATTGCCGCGTCGGCGAAGGCTGCGAAGAATACTAACGTTAGAATTGGTATTGATTTCGGAATCTTCATTGCACTATCCGGACTTTATGCTGAGCCAGTTCAATCTCATAAGTAGCAGACGAGGTAGCGTGGCTAATGTTTAAATGTATGCTCGGTAAACTAAGCCTTCTCACGTCGGCTGCGACGGGTTTATCGACGTATCCCACGATCGATTGCAGGCTGCCGAAATCGCGACTCGCCTTGACTCCTGTTCCGGCAAACACCCAGTGGTTCGGCTTTGTTATTCGTGGTTTCATAAAACTATTTGGCCGCCTTCTGCGGTTGGGTTTTCAAGCTTGCGAGGTAGGCGACAAGATCGGCGATTTCATTGACGGAATAAATGTCTCCCACCGGCGGCATGCTGGAAACGGGGGAGACAAACCGTTCCTTGATTTCCTTCTTCGGAATCTTGATCGAACCACCGAGTGGCAGGCCCAGTTCGACAGCGGCGTCCTGTTCCCGGATGATGATGCCGGAATGCAGTTCGCCATCCCGCGTCTCGATGCCCACTGTCTGATGGCTCTCAGCGATCACCTTGCTGGGCAGGATGAGTGATTGCAGCAGATGTTCGCGCGTTGAGCGGGCACCGACAGTCGTCAGATTCGGTCCGACAAATCCACCGCCCATTTGGCCAACTTGGTGGCACGCATGGCAGCGAATCCGCGTGGCGGCATGGAACAAAGCCTTTCCGCGATCCGCATTCCCTTTTGTCAATGAGCCGCGATATTTCTGAAGGGTATCCATGGCGTTCGCGGCGTCGGTGCTGAAATCCGCGTCCGGATTCTTCAGCGCGTCGGCCGTCCACATCGCCGTGCGGTTACGATGCTTGTTGCGCACCTTCGCCACGGCGGCGACATCGATCGGATCGCCAGTGTTGCCCCAGGCGCGCCGCACGTAAGTCAGCACGGCGGCCAATCGTTCGTTATTCAGAAATGGGCTGTGGCCAAGGCCCGGCATGGCCATGGTCCAGGTCTGGTTGCCGACCTTGATCGGTCCCTGCAATCCGTGCAGAACAATACGTGTCAGTGTCGCCGCATCACCGACGACCCATTCGGAATCCGCGAGCGATGGTGCCTGTCCGGCCTGTCCGCGTCCATCGGGTTTGTGGCAGGAATGGCAGGTGGCGTGATAAACCGATTCACCGAGCGTGAACGCCTTTTGCTGTGCCGCGCTCAGGGATTTCAGCACGGGTCTCGTCGCTCGTTGTGTCGTGTCACCAGGCCAGGTGATGATGCGCAATAGTCTGGCAGCTTCGTTGGCGCGGTCTGGTCGGGATGAACTGGATACAGCGGACAGCAATCCGGGTTTTGACGCCAGTCGGATCGGTTCGGGCCATCGACTTTTGCCGAGATTGCCGTCCAGCGCACCGAACAACATGTGCTCGACGCGCCATGGATGTCGGGGGATTTCCCGATCGATCAAGCCCAGCAGACAGGCAACGCGATCAGGTTTGGCCTCGTTCATCACCGCAGTGGCCAATCCCTCGAGGACCCAGCTTTGCTTTTCCTTCGCCGCCGTCCAATCCGACCGGGCAAGCATGCGTTCGATGAACTCCAGTTCGCGTCCCATCAGTCCGCTCAGCGCCGCCGTGCGAAACACAGGGGACGAATGGGCGCTCAAGACGTCCGCCATGAGCGCCTCGGCTGTGGCGTGTTTCAGTTCGCCAAGACTGAGAAGCAGTTGCAGAGCGATCATCGGGCGCTTGTCGGCGGCAACTGATTGCAGTGCGGCCATCAATTCATCACGGGGAGTGTTTGGGAAGAATCGTTCACTCAAACGAACCGCGGTCGCGCGGACCAATTCATTGGAATCATCGAGTGCCGCCCGTGTGGTCTTCCAATTCAGTTGACCAATGCCGTCCAGTGTCCAAAGCGCGTGTAGGCGGCCAAAATGGCCGTCGTTCGATGTGGCCATCTTGCGAAGTGCAGTCGTGACTTCCGTTGCCTGACGCTCAACCAGAAGGCGTTGGGCGGTGTCGCGCCACCAACCATTGGGATGTCCGAGATGTTTGACCAGTTCGGTGTTGCTTTGCCGTGACAGGCTCGGCGACGAGTCGAGTGGTTTATCCTCGTGCACGATGCGATAGATGCGTCCCATCCCGACCGGTGTGTCCAATCCGCGCGAGAGAATCTGATTGCGCAGATACGGCATCATGAAGATCACGTGCTCGATGATGCCGCGATACAAATCGCAGAAATAGAGCGCACCATCCGGGCCGGTGCGACTGCACACCGGGCGAAAGCGCTCATCGGTCGAAGCCAGCAGTTCGAGTTTTTCGAAGGCGTTCCTGGCGGAAATGGAGACGCCATCACTGGTGATGGGCGCGAGGCGAATCAGGTTTCCCGCAGCCTCCGGGATGACGGCGCTGCCATGATATTTAGCCGGGAACTGCGTTCCGCGATAGATCGATGGACCGCAGGCGATGGTGAAGGTTCGCAGCGTTCCGTCTTCGCGCAGTTCGTTGCCACCCAGCGTGATTCCCGGCGTAACGCGGATGGGATACACCTCGTCCGTGCGCGGAATGATGGTCTCGTTCAAACCGGGCGTTGAGCGGCCCGCGCGAATGTTTCGATTGCGAAAGGCGTAATGGGCGGGAAACAGGTCGGCGTGAAGTGGACGGTTTTCGTAGTTGTAGAAGAGGCGGCCGTAATCGTCCTGCGTCATGCCCCATTGACCTCGGTGGAAGGCGGGTTCCGTGATGAGTTTCCCGTCCCGAAATCGATGCCGCGAACTTGAATCGGCGGAGTGCATCCAGTTGTCGATACCGTGCATCAGGCCGTTGTCGGTGTGCTCGGGATTGCCCGGGCGACCGTAGCTGCCGACGAGTTCCTTGCTGTCGCACTTCAAGTCGCCGTTCGTGTCACGGCAATACCAGAGGTTGGGCGGCTCGGCGATCAGCACACCGCCGTCCACAAATGAAACGGTGCGCGGCATGACGAGCTTGTCGAGGAACACGGTGGACTTGTCCATGATCGTGTCGCCATCCGTGTCCTCCAGCACGACCACCTGGCCGATTGGATCGCCCTCGCCGGTGCCATTGATGTCGAGCATCCAGCCGCGAAACTCGACCGCCCAGATGCGGCCGTCCGGATCGAACTCGAACTGCACGGGATCGACCACGAGCGGTTCGGCGGCGACAAGCTCCACCCGGAAACCCGGTGCGAGCTTGAAAGATTTGAGCGCATCAGCGGCCGACAGAGCCGGCGCTGGAGGGATCTTGATCTTCTTCCACAGTTCCTCGGCGGAAAATGGGTCGTAGGTCTTGAGTGAATGTTCGCGGTACGTGATTCGCCGCTCCTTGGGAATCGACTGGGATTGACACTGAATCGTGCCGGAGAGCATGCAGCCAATACCCAGCGCAGCCATCACAGAACGCAGTGCGGCCGGTCGAGGTTCAAGCTGGGAAACCATGTCGGGATGCTACCCGGCAGCCATAGGCAGGCAAGCCTGTGGTGAGCGGACGGAGGGATTGCGGCCGGGTAACCGGTGGGCGATTATCTCGCGATTGGGAAAGTACCGCTGTGTATGATACAACATTGTATCATACATGGTTGCATCATGAATCCGTTCCGATATGGCATGGTGGTCACCAACGAGGACTTCTGCCCCCGGCTTCAGATGGGCGGGTCCGGACATCGGGGAATCCCGACCGTATGAGGATGGATCATTTGCCTGATTCAATGGCAGACTCGATGGCTGCGAGCAATTTCCCCGGCTCGTCCGTCCCGATTCTGCATCGGCGATCACCTTCCAGAACAAGCTCAACCGCGTCAAAGCCGGAGACATTGTAGAGCCAGCCGTGGCGGATCAGCTTGATCCCCCAACCGTTGTACCAGCGGTTTCGGACGGAGGTGGCGCTCTGAATGTTTTTGGTTGGAATGCGCTTTTGTATCAGGCCAATTCCAAACGCGATTTTGATTTCGTCGGGCGACACCCACACGGTCAACGAATGAAAGAACGCCAGACAAATCAAAAGGACGAACGTGGTGAATCCGAACCCGATGGCGGCCTCCGCCAGTCCGCCCGCCAGGAGCATTCCGAGCGCCACTGAACCGAAGCTCAGGCTAAAGAATCCGAATATGATACGCATAAGTGTGCCGGGTTGGGTGTGTTCGTATTGGCTCATCGGCTTCAGGTTATACCACGACAGTTTTGGAATACACTGAAACTCGCGTCCGCCTCCGCAGCCATGATC
>CALBIE010000226.1 GCA_937893495.1 uncultured Verrucomicrobiales bacterium
CAGATGCTGCCGGTAAGCTGGAAGGAATTTGCCGGCATTCATCCGTTTGCGCCCGTCAAACAGACGCGCGGCTATCTTCAGGTATTTACCGATCTGGAAGATTGGCTGGCGGAGATCACGGGATTTGATGGAATTTCGCTCCAACCCAACTCCGGCGCGCAGGGCGAGTACGCAGGATTGCTGGTCATTCGCGCCTATCAGAAATCGCAGGGACAGGCGCATCGCAACATCTGTCTGATTCCGACCTCGGCCCACGGTACCAATCCGGCGAGCGCCGTGCTTGCGGGCATGACAGTGGTCCCGGTCAAGTGCGACGCCCGCGGCAATATTGATGTGTTGGATTTGAAGGACAAAGCCGGACAGCACGGGCAGAACCTCGCGTGCCTGATGGTCACCTACCCTTCCACGCACGGCGTGTTTGAGGAAACGATTCGAGAGATTTGTGAAATCGTCCATACGCACGGCGGACAGGTTTACATGGATGGCGCCAATCTGAACGCGCAGGTCGGCCTCTGTCGTCCGGGCGACATCGGCGCGGATGTTTGTCACATCAATCTCCACAAGACGTTCTGCATTCCCCACGGCGGTGGCGGCCCGGGCATGGGGCCCATTGGCGTGGCGGAACATCTGACTGATTTCCTGCCGGATCATCCAATTGTAAAACTCGGTGGTGAGGAACCGATTGGACTCATTTCGGCCGCGCCCTGGGGCAGTCCGGGCATTCTGCCCATCTCGTGGATGTACATCGTGACCATGGGAGCAGCCGGCCTCACGCGCGCGACCCTACTCGCAATTCTGAACGCCAACTACATTTCCAAACAACTCGAGAACCATTTTCCGACCCTTTACAAGGGATCCAGTGGACTGGTCGCGCACGAGTGCATTCTCGATTTGCGGCAATTCAAGAAAACGACCGCTGAAGATGTCGCCAAACGACTCATTGATTTCGGTTTCCACGCCCCCACCCTTTCGTGGCCCGTGGCCGGAACCCTGATGGTCGAACCCACGGAGAGCGAATCACTCTGCGAACTGGATCGTTTTTGCGAGGCCCTGATTGCCATCCACGCCGAAATGACCGACGTGGAATCCGGTGAGATGGACGCCGTGAACAATCCGCTCAAGAACGCGCCCCACACCGGCGACATGATTGCTGACTCCGGCTGGGATCATCCTTATCCGCGTGAACAGGCGGCGTATCCCGTTGAAGGATTGCACGAATCCAAGTACTGGCCACCGGTCGGTCGCATCGACAATGTTGCCGGAGATCGCAATCCAATCTGCACCTGCCCCGGAATGGACGATTACAAAGAATAGAGTCGCTCGGCTGTCCGCACTCAAACGCCGCTTTCCCGGGGAGCACAGCCGGCTCGGCTGTGAAGCCTGGCGGCCCGCCAGGCAAGTCTGATTTCGAAACGGCGACCGAGCCGGACGCCGTCACAGGACCGCAGCCTGTGCTCCCCCGACGTCAGGCGCGCGAGGGCGCATTAGGGCGAAGCCCCGCAGCGGGAGCGCGGACTTCAGTCCGCAGAAGCGTTGCAATGCACAAAACTTCCGTGTCCCGGTGACGATAGTTGCAGATGAACGTTTCTGCGGCGTAAACGCCGCGCTCCGGGGGGTGCCACGCGATTGCACCCGACGCGGGGACAAAAGCGAGTTTTACATCGTCAAACGCCAGATGCGCCCTACAATTTCTGCTCATAAGTCATGAGCACTGAATACGCATACCTTCCCGACGGCTATCATAGCGTAACGCCGTATCTCATTGTCCGTGGCGGTCCGAAGGCAATCGAATTCTACCAGACCGCCTTTGGCGCGGTTGAAATTCTGCGCATACCGGGCCCTAACGACTCGATCGGCCATGCCGAGATACAGATTGGCAATTCCCGCATCATGCTCGGCGACGAAATGCCCGCCATGAACATCAACAGCCCGGAAACAGTGGGTGGAACGGCAACCGGGATCTGCCTCTATGTTGAAGATTCCGATTCGATGTTTCAGCGGGCGATCGATGCCGGCGGCAAGGTGGTGCGGCCGATGGCCGATCAGTTCTATGGAGATCGCTCGGGAACTTTGCTCGATCCCTTCGGCCATCTCTGGACCATCGCGACCCGCAAGGAGAATCTCTCCGCGGAAGAAATCAGCAAAAGAGCGGCGGCATTCGGCAAACAATGTTCAGACTCAAATGCGCCGACGACGTAGGATTGAACCTCGAACAATTTCATTATCATCGTGAAAATCACTGAAGCCCTGCTCGCCGAACATTTCGTCTTTCATAATATCTTTGACTACCTTGAGCGCAGAGTTCCGGCTACGGAGCATTTGTGCGAAGTCAAGGCACATGCCGACATGCTGGAAGCAATGCTGGAGGCTCATTCAAAAATGGAGGACGAGCTGGTGATCGAGCCACTCTCCCACTGTCTCGACAATCTCGGGCAAGCCGAAAATTTCGAAGCTGAACATGAGGAAATCGACAAAAGTCTCGCAAGTATCCGCGAAACAACTGAACTCGCCGACGCGCAAAGGAAACTGATTAATGCCGTTCGCTGGTCGCGCAAGCATTTCGACAAGGAGGAGCGTATCGTTTTTCCCTTGGCGGAAAAGTGGCTCAAGGAGAAAACCCTTCAAGATCTTGGCGATTCGTGGATGAAGGAACGCAAGCACGTGTTGGGATAAAAAAACCGTTTCATCCACGCGCTGGGAACGTTCGGAAAACTTGAAACAACCGTAACCATTCCGGATAGATTTGCCTCCAATCCAATCGCATGGATTCGCTGTTACGAAAAATAATCATCCTCGGCGTCTTGATCACCGCCATCTTCGCTTTGATTCGTTTCAAACCGAAAACGATCACGGACGATCCGGCATGGAAGATTCTGCAAACCCGACTCGATGAGACGCAGCAACGGTTGGAACTGGCGGAAGGACAACTCCGCAAGTTTCGCATCGAAGCGGCGACCAGGCCACCCGTGGCACAAACCGTTATCGCGCCATTACCCCGCTCCACAAATCAGGTCGTTCCATCAGGTGATTCAGCCGACCTTGCGGCACGTATCGACGACCTGGAAGCGCGGGTGCAACGCGCGGAATCATTCGACAACAGCGTGGTGGATGGTTTCAACCTGCTCGCGCGACGCGGTGTCATCCCGCCGACACAGGAGACACTCACGGAATTGACCAGCCTGATCACGGAAACGAATGCACCGCTGAAAGACCGACTCGACGCCCTGAAACTGCTGGGCAAATTCAAGGCCATCACGCCTGAGATGGTGCCATTGCTGGCCGACTGGTGGCAGAGCGACACCAACCACGGAGTGCGCGAACAGATTTTCAGACAATTCAAGGGCACGAAAATCGAGGAGATGAAACCGCTGTATCTACAGGGCATTCTCGCCGATCAACCGCGCGACATTCGCGAAGCGGCGCTCAAAAACCTGATGTCGTTCGCCGATGATCCACGTGTCGCCCAAGTGCTGGCAACGATTGTAACCGAGGATGTCGATGAAAAATTGCGCTTTCAGGCGCAGCAACTCCTGTTTGGTAAAGACGCGACCGGCGGCGCAAAGAAGGATAAAAAGATCAAACCAGCAAGGACAAAACCGACAAAAAAGAAGTGACCTGAAACGAGGTCCCGCCGCCAAAAAACCGTTTCCCTTCGAGTCAGCTATTTTCCAGCCACCTTCAAGCCGGCAATCACGCTCTCCAAAAACTCACGCACTCGCCGGGCTACTCGATCCACACCTTCGGCTGTCGTCGGACGCGAAACCAATGGTTCAAAAATATTTTCGCAACACAGCGGCATTGTCCGCCCGGTCCAGGCCACGGCATGCAGCAGGCGATAGTGATCAATTTCGCCCCACCCCGGACCGCAATCCTGATCCTTCGGCCAGTTGCGATGATCCTTCATGCAAAAACTGTGCACCACGTCGGCACATGTCCGGATGTCGGGAAGCGGATTCACGTTCAGATAATCCATCACATTACCGGCATCGTAATTGACGCGGACGCCAGGGTCGTTGACTTCACGAACAATCTCCGCGCAAGCCTCGCCCGTGCCCGTTTCGCCGCCATGCTGTTTAACAACCAGCAGCACTCCCAGATCACGGGCAATCGGACCGAGCCGCTTGAACCGCTCAATCCACAAATCTCGATTTCCTCCCTTCGTATGACCAAACGTCAGAACTTGTGGAACTTCACCTGCCGCGGCTTGTTTCAGGCGATGGGTCAAAACCGCAAGGCCGTCCTTGTGCTCGGGATACACGGTCGAGAACATCATCAGCGGTTTCAGACCCGCATCACGACAGCGATTTCCCAATTCGCGTGCCTTTCCAATCGGCGCATCTGTCGCCATGACCGGGACCGGCTTGCCTCCGGCTGATTCCTGATGGCTCGTTCCCCAAGCCACGAAGTCATAACCAGCGGATTTGATTCCCGTCAGTGCCCGTGCCAATGGAAACTGCCGATACGGCAACGTCATGCACGCAAGCTGGAAGTCGGTGAATGGTTTTGAATCCAACGCGGCCCCGCGCGCCGAACTCATAAAGGCCGTCGTCCCGGCAATGGTGGCGGCACAAAATTCCCTGCGATTCAGCGCTGAATTCTTGGCGGTCATTTTCGGAGTATAGGCGAGTGAAGTGTCCCATGCAATCGTCTCGCGAACATGGGTGCGAGCAGGGATGCCTCCGCCACGTAGCGCAGGCGTCTCGCCTGCTCGGGGGCGCATCCTGTCAAAAATTGCGCCCGAATCGCACGCCGCCATTCCACCGATGTCGGCCCGATGCAGGCTGGAAGCCTGCGCTACGGGGGGGCAGTTCCCAGATGCACTACTCAACTCCCATCCCTGTTGCTTGACAACTCGAATGGCCAAGGCACGATTCCAATCCATGAAGCCCGCCGTTCTCATTCTCGTCGGCACGACCATCGTCGCTTTTTCCGCCGAGCCGATTGTGCCGATGCGAGAACTCCATCCATTCAAGGGAGACGACTTGAGTCAG
The DNA here is from genome assembly GCA_937893495.1 of uncultured Verrucomicrobiales bacterium. Lineage (GTDB taxonomy): Bacteria > Verrucomicrobiota > Verrucomicrobiia > Limisphaerales > JAYPXF01 > CALBIE01. The sequence goes on from CALBIE010000226.1 coordinate 4,992, forward strand.
TTTGAGACGTGGCTTAAAGACACCATGAAAAAAGATCCAAAGGGAGTTTTCAAACTCACTAATGGCGTCCTGCACGTCTCCGGTATTGACCGCGGATATCTTGCCACCCGAGAGGCGTATCGCGACTATCACCTGTCGGTCGAATACAAGTGGGGCACGCGCACGGATGGCGGTAAATACGTGCGCAACTCGGGAGTGTTGTTAAACGGCACCGGCGCCCACGGTTCTGCACGCGGCACGTGGATGACCTCCATCGAGATACAATTGGCGCAGGGATGTGAAGGCGACTTTATCGTCATTCGAGGAAAAGACGAAACCGGCAACACCATTCCTGCATCATTGGCCAGCAAGACCCGCACCGCCGACGACAAACGAACGCGTTGGGATCCGAATGGCAAACCGACGAAGTATTCCGGCCGCCAATTCTGGTGGAACAATCATCAGCCAGGGTTCAAGGAACTGTTGGATACGCAAGGCAAGGACGACGTGGCGAGTCCGCTTGGCCAATGGACGAAGGTGGAATGCGTTTGCCGCGGCAATCGTATCACCGTCCGCATCAATG
>CALBIE010000227.1 GCA_937893495.1 uncultured Verrucomicrobiales bacterium
TGCTGCGGCTGGTGCTTCGCACACAGCCGCGCTCCGGCCCATTTGCAATCGGGGGAAGTGCCAGGATGCGCCCGGGGGGAGCGAATCAAGTATTTAGTATTTGCGAAAAAATGACGAACCGTGTGACTGGCAAGGCCGAAACACGATTCGAACGGGTCGAATCTTTGTTGCGCGACGGATCCGTTTGGCGGTTTGGTCGTGTTTTCGCAAATACTAATTATCAACAGTGCATTGGCTATATACATCAGAACGGGATCAAGCGATTCGATGAAACTGAAGTGTTTCCGAAGGAGGATTGGAAGGCAATTTACGTCGCAGTCTCCATGCGCGGCAACCGGTGGCTCTGAGAGGGTTCATTTGCTACGAACTTTTCTCTGATCGCACATTTGCCTTAATTGGAAGAGCCGGATGAAGCACAGACACATGCGATGGAATAAGGTGCGGGAAAAGATCAGAGGTTCGGCATAGCCTCACCCCACCTACGAAATCCGCCAGGTTTCAGCCAGGGTGGGGCGACGCTACGCGGAGCCTCATACTATGTCTGAAGAAAACGTGTCGGTCCCGGGTATGAACCAGTCAAGCAGGGTTTTCCGTGAAGATCAGCTACACCCACGATTTCATTGATCAGGTAATCGCCGCCGTATACGGATCGGTTCTGATATTTGATCCCAGCGTTCCGGTTTCCCATTTGTCTGGTCTTCGAGTCGAGTCAGCCATCGGGAAAGCGGCGCGGTAGCGCACGCACTCCACGTCCTGGCGGGAAGTCGTGCTCTCCGCATCTGCGGACGCTAGGTTGAAGCGCGGAAGACCGGCAAATTTGGCCATCGGCAGCCAGTTCCCGCATCGGTAGCCCGTTGATTTCGCGACCTCGCAATTGCCCTGTCCTGGTCTCCGAGGTCGGAAAGCCCCGGAACTCGCGGACAAGAATGTCCGCGCTACAATCGCTTCCGGTTATCAGACTGTGCCTGGCGTTACTGATCAAATTTTGGTCGCCGCGGCAGGGCACCTGATTGCCCGGGTTGGCCGGCAGCACCAGACGCACCGCCATTGCCGCCCTGCCCTCGTTGTCGCTGAATCTGATTGTACATCTCCAGCACCTCGGCCCGGTCGAGCGCGCCGTCTCGGTTTCGATCACCGCGATCGATGACGCTGTGATAGATTACAGGCATTTCCTGTTTGGTCACCTTGCCATCGCGATTTTTATCGTAACGCATCACTCCGACCGTCGGATCAAACTGCTGATTCTGTCCAGCGCCATTCTGCGCGCCGTTCATCCCCGGACGCCCGCCCGGGCCACCACCATTTCCGCCACCCTGACCGCCAATACCATTTTGCCCCCCGGGCTGACCGGCCGCGCCAAAGCCGGATTTACCCTGCGCACCGGGCGCACCAAAACCGGGCTGACCACCTTGACCTGCTTGCCCGGGTTGATCTGAAACCCCACCACGACCGCCCTGGCCAGCGCCGGGGCCGCCTTGTCCACTCGATCCCGGTCCACCGAATTTAGGCCGCATTTCATCCCGCGTAATCGTGCCGCTGCGATCGACATCCAGCTTCATCACATTCCTGGATGCTTGAGCCATTTCCGCGGCTTCGATTGTTCCATTTCCATTCCGATCAAGGGCCTCAACAATCGGGTGCTTCGGCGGACCTTGACGACCACCGTGACCGCCACGCTCACCGTGACCACCCGGACCACCGGGAGGACCAAATCCACTCCGCCCACCTTGTCCATTCTGACCGCCCTTTCCGGGAGGGCCGTCAAATCCAGGTTGCCCGCCCGCTCCGCCCGGAGGACCAGATCCTTCTCGCCCACCGCCGGGATGCGGGGGGCGGGTCTCGTCATCGCTCAGTTTTCCATCACCGTTGCGATCCAGCTTCTTCAGGTTGCCGGCGATGTTGGCAATCTCCCGCGCATCGATCATTCCGTCGTCGTTGGCATCAATCGCGGTTGAGACGGGATGCGCCGGCGGACGGAACCCGCTTTGTCCTCCACCGGGAGGCCCGTTGAAGCCACCCTGGCCACCTTGTCCGGATGGAGGACCGAAGCCCGGATTATTCTGCGCGTTAAGAAGAGTCGTTGCGGACACAAGGGCCAGCGAGACGAGCGTAAGCCTGGAGAGCGTTTTCATTTCGAGAAGGGATTGTTGTGGGAATTGAGGGAATGTTGATCACCCGAATTACGGAACAAGCGTGTTAAGGTAATGTTTATTTGCGCCGACGATTTGTAAAGCCCATGTAAAATATCCCTCCAAACGGAAGCGCCGGTGAAGACCTCAGCCTTCACCGGCGCCCGCGTTCCCGTATCAACCCTCTCTACAACCAAAGATGTGGCCGCGTGTAATTTGGCGATTGCGCCGGCGGCAGATTCAGAAAGCAACTGTTCGCGCAGTGGCGGCACACGAACCGCTTGTCCACCAACAGCACCTGTTCGAGTTGCACCCAACTCCCGCAGGCATCGCATTGCTCGACCTGTTCATCATGAGTCAGGTGCAGGCTTGCGAAGGAATTCAGCGCCCAGAGAAGGGAAGATTTTTCGGCTGGCAGGTTCATGGATCAATAACACCCATATCGTCACCTTCAGCCATACAGCGTTGCGGGTAGAAACAACCGATTTGCCGTCAGGTTTTCCCCGCAAGGTGGTTGGAGTAGCCTACAAGTGTTCGCACTCGTGCGGACCAATTTTCTAATAGATTGTCCGCTTGCTCAAGCGTGACGTCCGCGCTTAGAATCACGCTCGTTCGGGGAGTATGTTGTGAACCTACAGAAGCAATCAATGTTGCCGGTTTAGTCCCGCCTCCAAAGACGATGTCCTCAAACGCCAGCGAACCGGAGCCGGAAACGAGCGAAGCCAGCACCGGCGCTCCGGGTATGTTGTATTCAAAGTGGATTGGTGTTTTGCTCGGATTCATTCTCGCCGGATCCGCTCATTTTCTCAGCGGTAATCGAAGAGCCGGGATAGTCTGGTACTGTGCTTGTATCGGGACTTACGTAGCCGGGTTCACGGTGATGGCGATACCTGGTTCGGTAGTTTACATTATCGGGTCGCAGCTCCTACTGGCTGCAATCGTTCTAAACATTGGCGTATTGGTGAGTTCATGCCGGCCCGTGCCGGGAATCGGCTGGCGAGGCTGGGTCGCGGTGATTGGGGTCAGCATCATTTTAAGGATAGCAATCCAGTCAACCGTCCAATCGGCTGTTCAGCCATTCAAGGTACTTTCCGGAGCAATGGAACCGACCTTGATGGGAATCAAGGTCGTTACCGTTCCTCCCGATGCCAAACCGGGTCTAATGGAAAGATGGTACACCGGCGCAAGCTGGAAAGAGATTCGCGCCAGGGCGCCGGGAACCTTTGAGTCGTCCGGCATGAATCCCGCCAACCCAATCGAGGCTTTGTGGCGAATCGGATCGGAGAATTACGTCATCCCTCATTGGAGTGTTGCCCCACCGGAGATTGGCCGTCGCTTTGCCGAGAATGATCTCATCTGGTCCGGCACCGTGACGCGGGGCGATCACGTTATCTGCAATCGAATGACCTACCGATTCCGCGATCCGGCACGTGGTGAGATTATTGTATTCCACACGGACGGGATCCCGGGACTGCCGGCCGGGCAAATGTTCGTGAAGAGATTGGTCGGGCTTCCCGGTGAGCGCATCGAAATCCGCCCTCCGGACGTGTTCGTCAACGGCGAACCGGTCAAGTTTCCAGACTTTTTCACCTCGATGGCGGAAAAAAGAAACGGTTTGCCGGGATACCAGCAGCTCTCGTTTGCCAGTCGTAGCGGAGAGTTTTCAATTGCCATGAACCGTTACTTCGTAATCGGAGACAACTCACCAAACAGTAGCGACAGTCGGGATTGGGGAACCGTCCCACGCGCAAACATCATCGGATGCGTGACACGAATCTATTGGCCAATCGCCCGTGCAAACGCGCTGAAATAGATCACGACAAAGTTTGAGTTCACAGCCTGTTAAAGATGTAGCAGCTGACGTGAGGAGGCTCTGATCTCATCAGTTTTTCCGAAGGAGTTTGAGCCTCGTTACCTCGGCTGCTACCAATGATTGAGTTTTTGAACAGGCTGCTAAAGCTACTTCGCGATCAGCAACGCGTAGTTCTTCTTTCCCTTGCGCAACAACAGATACTTGCCAAAGAGGAGTGACCCGCTGTTGACGGTCTGTCCCTCGTCGGACTGGCGGAGATTGTTGACGTAGATTCCACCGCCCTTGATGTCGCGCCGGGCTTCTCCTTTGGATTTGCAGAGACTTCCGCTCACCAGCAGATCGATCAGCATCGCGCCTTCGCCATCGAGTTTGGTCTTCGCGAGATCAGTCGAGGGAACTTCGGCGGCGACATCGGCAAAGTTCTCCTCGGAAATTCCGGCAATCTCGCCACCGAAAAGGATTTCACTGGCCTTGATGGCATCCTCGGTTGCAGTCGCACCATGAATCATATCGGTCACCGCCCGGGCCAACGCCTTGTGCGCCTCGCGCCGCCCGGGATTCTCGTTGTGAATCGTTTCCAACGTCGTGATTTCTTCATGGGAAAGAAACGTAAAATACTTCAGGTAGGGAATCACGTCGCGATCATCGACGCGCACCCAGAACTGGTAAAAGCGATAGATGCTCGTCCGTCCGGGATCGAGCCACACCGCGCCCTTCTCGGTCTTGCCAAATTTGGAACCGTCGGCATTCGTGATGAGCGGTAGCGTCAGCCCGAACACGTGTTTGCCGAGCTTCTTCCGCGTCAGTTCCATACCGGCCGTGATGTTGCCCCACTGATCGCTGCCACCAATCTGCAACTCGCAATCCATCTCGCGCGCAAGGTAGTAAAAATCAAACGCCTGCAGCAGCATGTAGCTGAACTCGGTATAGCTGATGCCCTGCTCGCGGTCGGCCATGCGCGCCTTCACACTTTCCTTGGCGACCATCATGTTCACGGAAAAGTGCTTGCCGATGTCGCGCAGGAAATCGAGGTAACTGACGCCGGCCGTCCACTCAGCGTTGTCCACCAGGTTCGCGGGATTGTCCGGCGCGTTGAAGTCGAGCAGCTTCGCGAGCTGCTTCTTTACGCTGGCGATGTTGTTCGCGATGTCCTCTTTGGACAACAACGAGCGCTCGGCGGTCTTGCCGCTCGGGTCGCCGATGGATCCGGTCGCGCCACCCGCCACGGCGATCGGTTGATGCCCGGCATTCTGAAAGCGACGCAAGCCGAGCAATGGCACCAGGTTGCCCACGTGCAGTGAATCGGCCGTGGGATCAAATCCGGCATAAAGCGTGATCGGCCCGGAGGAAAGTCGTTTCAGCAACGCCTCGGTGTCCGTGCAATCCGCCACCAATCCTCGCCATTGCAAGTCTTCATAAATATCCATGCGCGGCCGACATTACGGGAAATGAATGACCAATGTCCAACGGGCATTGGTCATTCCACTTGTCTCTTGCCGGTGTCCGGACGCTGCGCCATGCTCTCCGGCCGATGGCGGAACGGATGATATCGGACGTGCTGGCCCAGCCGGATGCGGCGCTGGAGGTGACGTTGCGCCCGCAAATATTTGAC
>CALBIE010000228.1 GCA_937893495.1 uncultured Verrucomicrobiales bacterium
CGGGTGCGGATACTGCCTTCACGGCAGCGTTTTGACACGAATTTTTTTGAAATACACGACGCTGTTCGGATCGTGCGCCTGCAACGCAAACGTCCCGCTGCCAATCGCGCGCCCCGGAAACTTGCCCTTCCAGTCATCCGGCTGTGTCCACTCAGCGGTCTGTTTACCATTGACCCGAATGGTGACGGTTTTGCCCTTTACCGTGATGTGATAGTTCCACCACTCGTTGTCCTTATGGGGTGCCACGTCCTTTACATCGACCACGGAATAGAGCCCGCCGGACTTCCGCCAGTCCCCATGCGTCGCGTTCACCTGACATTCGAACCCGGATTGGGGCCAACCCTGCTCTTGATACCTCGTGTGGAAATAAACGCCGCTGTTCGAGTTGGTTTTCGTCATCACTTCGAGTTTCAATTCAAAATCCTTGAATGCGCCGCTATTGACATCGCCGACATAGAACAAATGCCCCATCGGTTTGCCCTTTGCAACCAGCTTGCCGTCCTCCACGAAAAACGAACCTTCGCCGCCAGATTCCTTCCATCCTTTCAACGTCTTGCCGTCGAACAAACTCGTCCAACCGTCGTCGGCGGCGTTCAGTGACAGCGACAACGCGAGCAGACAGGCGCCTGCCGTGAACAGAATTGATTTCATAGGAACGGGATAATGATTACCCGCACCCAACAAGCAAGCGAATCCACCGTCAGTCAAACGGATTGCTGATGATGACCCCGAGAATCGTCTGACCATCGCTCAAATTGCCTGACAACATCTCCGAACAGCCCGCAATAGCAGTCGCGCAGATAACCAAACCGTCCCAAAACGAGATTTGATTCAAAATGCTGCAATCGATCCCGTCTTCGATCATGGAGAGTGTGACCTGTACGACATCGAACTGTCGAAAATCCCGGACATGTTGTTTCGCCTCCAATGCCGGAATTCCCAGCTTGCGCGTTGCGGCCGAGAAGAACTCCTGAAGCACTTGGGTCGAAATTACCCCGGCGCGGGCGCGGGCATGTTTGTCAATCAGGTCGATTGCCATGGTCCGTTGCTTCCGACTGGCGGAGTCAACCGGCTTCTGAGGGTGAGGGTGATGCATATTTTCAAATCACCATTTGCCATCCGCTTGTTCCTGACATCACCGACCGTGAATACTTTCTGTGCTCTCACGTCCGAAATCAAAATGCTTTTCCTTTTCTGACGGAAACAGGTAAACCAGCGTCCAATTACTTCATGAAATCATACATCCTGCCACCCATTCGCCTCGTCCGGATAATTGCCACTGTGGCATTGATAACAGCGACGTGTCTCCCGCTTTCCGCCGCGAGCAAGACCAAGCCATTGCGGGTTCTGTTGATCACCGGCGGGTGCTGCCATGATTACAAGGCGCAGAAGGACATTCTCAAAATGGGACTGGAAGCCCGCGCCAACGTGACCGTCAATCAGATTCACACCGACGACAAAAGCACCAGCCCGCCGCTCGCCATCTTCGGCAATCCCGACTACGCGAAGGGCTACGACGTAGTCATCCACGACGAGTGCGCCGCCAGCATCAAGGATCCAAAGATCGTCGAAGGCGTGCTCGCGCCGCATCGCAACGGCGTTCCGGGTGTAAACCTGCATTGCGCAATGCATTGCTATCGGGTTGGAGAATTCCGGCAACCGGTAAAACCCGGCAGTGCGGACAGCCTGTGGTTCGACTACATCGGCATTCAATCCAGCGGGCACGGCCCCAAGGAGCCCATCGCTATCAGCTTCACTGGCGTCGGCCATCCAATCACCAAGAGTCTCAAGGACTGGAAAACCGGGCCGGAGGAACTCTACAACAATGTCCAGGTATTCAAGGGCACATCGAAACTCGCAACCGGTTTGCAGACGGTGAAACCCCGCAAGGGCAAGGGCGAATCGCAGGATGTCGAATCGGTCGTCGTATGGGCCAGCGAATACCACGGCGCCAGGGTGTTCAGCACCACGATCGGCCACTACAACGAAACCGTGGAAGATGATCGTTACCTTGATCTCGTCACCCGCGGCCTGCTCTGGGCGTGTGACAAGCTGAACAAGGATTATCTGAAATAGACGCTGCTATTGAAGCTGCTCCTGCAGCGAGCGGATGTCGTTGCTGGCGACCGCGATAATTCGATCGAGCATCTCCGTCGCATTGACACGATCGTAGTTGTCAATATCCCCCACGATGCCATTCGAACCATGCGCCTCAACCTGCTTCACGAAGTCTGTCAGATCAGTCGAAAGCGCCACGGCATCAGCTAATTCCATTTGGTGCCGCGCCAGTTCACTTTTCCTGACCGGCCACCAGTCCGGGTCCAGCATGCCGCGATTGAAGTGCTCGATGAGAGCGGTTTCGACTCCACCGGCATGCTGATCGCCACGTTCGCCGGCAAACTGAACCAGCGGTTCATGCAGCCAGCGAAAGGCCATCGGTCGGCAAGTGCTGCGCATCATCCCTGCCTGAATGGCATTCCGATGCACGATTGAGCCATGGACATCCACGACATAGATTGCCTTGGGATTACACCATTTGGCCAAAGCATCCAGATAGCGCCGGACGTACTCGCTTGTCATTTCGGGCGTGATATCAATGCTCAGACCAAACGGAAGTCCCCACGTGAGATGACCATATTCCACGGGGGGCGCTAAAGCGATTTCGGGAAAACAATTCTTCAACTCGGCCAGCACGCCGTAGCTCTGAATCGTATCGGTCATCAACGGCAGATGCGGGCCATGTTCCTCAACGGCAGTGTCCACACTGAAAGCGATGATCGGGCAACTTAAGGTCGAAGGAAGTTTCCGTTTCTCTAATTCAACCACCTTGAGGGTCGCTCGGCACATCGACGCTGCTTTCGAGCCGGGCAAATATGGAAAGCATTGACGGATCCGCGCAATTAATCGTTCCTTTAACGAATCATTCAGTGCTTCGTGATAGAGGGGAGGCAGGACCAGTGAACCCAATGCAGCCAGTTCTTCAACCGGCGTACCCAGCGAGCAGATCGGCAGAATGATCGTCTCTCTTTCAATTTTCTCCTTCAACCGGTTCAGCGTATAGCCAGTCAGCAACCAACCCGAGTTAATCTGATGGGGAAAGTATTTATCCAGATTATCCATGGAGAGAGGATCGTGTTATTCCACCTTGTCGGGTTGCAGCGTTGCGCCAGATTGAACATCCCGTTCCCACTCTGCCACGGCGCGCTTCATCGCAGCCACGCGTTCGGGATGTTCATCGGCCAGATTGCGAATTTCGCCGGAATCAGATCGCATATCGAACAATGCCAACTTGTCACGACCATCAGCAGCGCGCTCCCAGTTGAGATGCGGGTAACGTTTCGCATTGCCGGGAGGCTTGCCACCGTTCAACACGAGTTTCCAATCGCCATCCCGCATGGCTGTCGAACCGTTGTATTGCCAGAATAGTTTTCTGGGTGCGTGAGCCCCCTTATTTAATAAAATCGACGCCAGACTCAGCCCATCCAATTTGCGTCCGACCGGCTCCCTCACACCAGCCAGTTCCAATAATGTGGGCATGACGTCGATCGTCATTGCGAGTTGATCCGAGACGCCTCCACTTTTGATTCGGCCTGGCCACCAGGCAATTCCCGGCACGCGATGTCCCCCTTCCCAAACGGTTCCTTTCATTCCGTAGAGGGAACCGCAGGAACCCGGTCCGGTTGCACCGTTGTCGGAGAAAAACATCACAAAGGTTTTCTGATCCAGTCCGAGTTCTTTCACCGTTCGTATCACCTGCCCGACGCCTTTATCCATCTCCATCATCATCTCCCGGTAAGCCCGACCGGCATGGATTGGTTCACGATGATTGTAGAGCAGTCCGTTCTGCCCTTCTTTGCGAACAGGCGGGTCGTTCGGCCCTTGATAGGGATCGTGAGGAGCTTCATGGGCAATATAGAGGCAGAAAGGTTTTCTCTGATTGCTGCGAATGAACTCGACCGCGTGTTTCGTAATCAGGTGAGTCGTATAACCCGCTTCCCTCTGGAGCTTGTCCTGATGCCACCAGTCGAAAACGCCCGCCCCGTCAATGTGGGTGTGAAAATCCACATTCCCGCTCACGTATCCCGAAAAACGATCGAATCCCTGATGCGTCGGATTGTAGCGAGCCTCGTAGCCCAGATGCCATTTTCCGAACATGCCGGTCGCATAGCCCGCATCCTTCAGCACTTCCGCAAACGTGAGCTCCGCCAGTTGCAGGCCATGGTGTCGGTTGCGATCGAAGGGAGCATAGATGACTCCCGGTATTCCCGCGCGTTGCTGATAGCGCCCGGTTAACAATCCAGCTCGCGTCGGGGAACAGACCGGACAACTCGAATGGAAATCCGTGAATCTCAATCCCTCCTTCGCCAACTGATCAATGTTCGGTGTTGGAAACGCCTTGCCACCGTAGCATCCCGCATCCCCATAGCCCATGTCATCGGTCATGATGACAATCAGATTCGGTCGAGTTGGAATCGGAGCGGCTTGCGCATTCAACGCCACCCACACCCAGCCCAGCGCGATGAGGCAAAACTTGAAAATATTCAATCGTGGCATTTGGACAAATCGAAAGGTTGAAACAGATTCAATAGACGTCTGCGAAAATTCGGTCAATCCGCTTGTGCATTGACACAACCGGAAGGGAGCACCGTTGCACGTCGGCGTGGGTGCTATCAGCGCGTTTAAAACCGATTTGACGCACGTAGCCGCCGAGGTAAGAAGGCGGATTTTTGAGGCTTTCGATGCCATAGAGTCCGCCTCCTTACCTCGGCGGCTACATTTTTGACGGACTGCTATGCCGGCCCCTTCTTTCGCGCGTCATCAAGATACGACTCTATCGCTTTACCGCTACCCGGGACATGACCAAATGCCCAGCGTCGTTCGTCAACCTCAAACGCGTAACGACTGAAGGTCGAATTCCCACCGGGGGCATACACGTAGCTCCATCCCCTGCTGGCGTGAATGACCAGGTGCGGTCGCAGTTTAATCTTAACCAGCCTCCAGGTGAATTTCGGATCCAGACTGCGTCCACGCCGAACGCGGTCTTCCATCAAGGCATGAAAAACCGGGGAGCAGTCCGGCAATTCACCGGCTTGGATGACCTGCAAGTAAGCCTCGATCATATGGGTGCAACAGCGACGGAGATCTCCGGCATTATATTTTGAACGACTGGCCGACCACCCCGGACAACTGCACGATTGGCGATGAAGATTCACGTTGTAACTGTGGCCAACATCATCAGAAAATATTTCAATCGTTTTATCCAGAACCGGCAGCGGCAACTCCTCCACGCGAAGGGAATCGAGGGCAATTTCAGGTCCTTCATCAGCAATCACGACAGCGACACGCGAGCATTCCCGTTCAATTTCCTCCAGATCCTGATTGAACCCATCACGATCCGCTTTGGAAGGCGTTCGATGATCAAACATCCCGGCCAGGCTTTGAAACAGCAATTCACCAGGCCACGAATGTCGGGCTTCGCGATTCTCATTCAGGTAATACGCGAGCAACGTCAGCTCCTTGACGGTGATTTCGCCCGAACCACCGAGAGAACGAACGAAGTGCACGGTTTCCTGATGAGGCTCGACGTCCGGCTGTAGCAACCACCTGCTCTGAGGTTCAATCGCATCAGAATCGAACGGATTTTCCATAGTCACTCCGCGATAAGGGGTGTTGATCCCCGCCGCTAATGAATGCCACAATAACTCAACCATCCAGAATTTCCAGTTTGACGATCCCATCTGCAATTCCAGCGCACGGTATGACCTCCTCGCCCTGAGGGAGAGGATTGAGGTGAGGGGGAAGCCCGCAGTCAATCTCCCAATAAGCCGTCTCCTTATCGAGACGGCCGTAAAAGTCGAACTTTGGGAGTCTCTCCGGCAGAGCCGGAGGTTTACCGATTGAAGCAATTACTTTGGGGAATCGACGACCTGAATAGCGGGTGTCAATTGGGTTTCCGCTATCGACACATCCTGTAGTCGCTATACCCTGGTGCGGTGGAATCACGATCATTTCCGGAATCATTCGTCTCGCGCCGGGCTTTTATTCGCAATGGCACCCTGCTCCTCTTCGCTGGAACGACCGGCGGGCTGAGTGGCGCCGCCGCTTCGGGTAAACCCACCGTTGGCCTTGGCCTGGTGACAGATATGCACTATGCAAACAAGCCCGCCCGCGGCACCCGTTACTACCGGGAATCACTCGACAAACTGGCTGAAGCCGGCGCGGCATTCGTAAAGCAAAAGCCAAGTCATCTCATTGAATTGGGCGACTTTATTGATTCGGCGGATTCAGTTGCCGAGGAAAAGAATCATCTGAAAATCATCCAGACGAAGTTTGCCGAATTGCCCGGTCGAAAACATTACGTTCTCGGCAACCATTGTGTTCACACGTTAACGAAAGCCGAGTTTCTGCACGGCGTGGAACGTGAAAAATCATTCTATTCATTCGATGAAGCAGGCTATCATTTCGTCATCCTCGATGCTTGTTTTCGGAGCGACGGCGTTCCGTATCAGCGGAAGAACTTCGAGTGGACCGATCCCAATATCCCGGTTGGACAATTGGAATGGCTTGCCGCCGACTTACGCAAAGCCAACCGACCGACCATCGTGTTCGTTCACCAGCGACTGGATCTGTCGAACCACTATGCGGTAAAAAACGCGGCCGCCGTCCGAAAAATCCTTGAATCATCTGGTGTCGTGAAGGCCGTCTTCCAGGGGCACAGCCACAAGAATGATTATCGTGAAATCAACGGCATTCATTACACAACACTGGTGGCGATGGTCGAAGGTTCCGGAGCGGAAAACAACAGTTACTCCCTGCTCGATATTTTCGCCGATGGAACGCTTGCCCTCTCCGGATTTCGTCAACAGAAGAACTATCGCTGGGAGTGATCACGGTAGCTGATTCAACTGTTCGCCCCGGCTTCAGCGTACGCGCCACTTTTGGGTTAACTCATCCCAATTTGGTTGCCGGTCATCAGCCACGTTCTGTAATTCCGGCACTCGTTCAACGACTTCGGAAAAGAGTTTTAAGATCGCTTCACCCATTTGCCAGAGCGCGTGACGGAAGTTGGCCTTCTCGGCCAGTTCCACCATTTCCGGATACCGCAGCCCCAGCGACTGACGAGTTAACGCCGGATCACATTGCCATCCAGATATTGTTTTGGAGAGAGCCAATTGTTTGATCAAACGTGGGTTGCGAATTTTCTGGTAGTGACGGTTTTCGTTCAACACTTGCGTCAGCAGCGGCTTAAGCCGGGGCTTCCATCCGTTGGCAAACTGAGTCGCCAGTATTCCCTGCGGTTTCTCTATCCGCATATAATGAAATTGGATCGGTTCCACCGGTGTTTCCGCCAAATCCGTGAGGATATTTTTCCAGTTCAGCCCCAATTCCTTCCGGCCAATTTCATGAAACGTCACCAGATCCTGAATCGGTCGATTTGCCGGTGTGTATTTGCCACCGTGTAAATGCAGGTCGATACCGGGTCGTATGGACTTGATGAGACTGTCGCCGACAATGTGGGCCATCCATCCAAACAGATAGGCCAACTTGCGTTCGCCCGGCCCAAACCGCTCCATCGCATCTTTAACCACGGAAGCACAATAATCCGCAAGATGATCCCACGGCACCGTGTGTTCGCGTTCTTCCCTGCTCCAACCGAAGACCAGATGCGCCCGCCCATAAAAGAGTCGATGGATTTCTTTCGGCCGATAGGATTTGCCCTCAGACACAAGGTTCCATGGGCGCACGGCACCGCCGGTCAACGGACTCTTGTCGAGGGGTGCCGTTCCGTAACCCACCTCTTGTCCGGTATCCACGCAAATAGCTTCCGGCATCGTCTGCACATCACAGCCAAGATAGGATCCGCACAGGTAACTTGCCGAGTGCCGACCAATCAATGACGCGACCGGCAGTTTCCGTTCCTGGGCCGCCCTCGCACCAAGAATTGCGTACATCGTGTGTCCTATGATGCCACTCATGATTCTCGTTCAACTGGTCGATGGTTCACTCACAAAAACAGGGGTGCATTCCTGAGAATGCTATTTCATTTTGATGCCCGTTACTACTTCGATCAACACGCTTGCCAGGGTCGTGACAACAACAATCCCGATCAGATTCAACCACCAACCGGCTTTCACCATCTGCGGCAGAGTCACCAATCGCGAACCGAAGACGATCGCGTTAGGGGGCGTGGCGACCGGCATCATGAAAGCGCAACTCGCCGCGATTGTCGCCGTGAAGACAAGCATGTAAGGATGCACACCCAGCGGTGGAGCCAACGCGGCCAGCACCGGCAGGAGGGTCGCCGTCGTCGCCAGGTTGGACGTGAGTTCAGTCAGAAAAATGACCGAGGTTACCACGATCAGGATCAGCAAGAGGCTGGGCATGCCCGCAAATCGACCGGCCTGACTGCCAATAAACTCCGCGACACCGTTCGCTTTCACAGCCGCGGCAAGGCTCATTCCGCCACCAAAAAGAATCAGAATATCCCACGGCAATTTCGATGCCGTATCCCAGTTCATCGTAAACTCCCGTTTCGCGACATTGACCGGAATGGCGAACAGCAGCACGGCCGCAATGACTGCAATTACCGGATCGGAAAGACCCGCAAACGGCGCAATCGAACTGCCACCAAGTGGTATTGTAATTTTCAAAAGCAACGGCCTGGCGATCCAGCAAAAGGCCGCCAGGAGAAAAACGATCAGGGTAATCCGTTCGCCCCGCTTGATTTTTCCAAGCGCCTTGATTTCCGAGCCAATCAATTCCCGGCCGCCTTTAATTTCCTTCACACGAATGGGAAACAGCCATCTCGTCAACATCCACCAGGTGATGGGCAGCATCGTCAACGTGACGGGAAGGCCAAACATCAACCAGCGCGCAAAATCAATTTCCATGCGATACGGTTCGGCAATCGAATCACGAAGAAAGGCCGCGAGGAATGCATTGGGCGGTGTCCCAATCAACGTGCACATACCGCCGATGGATGCCGCGTAGGCGATCCCCAGCATCAGGCAGACACTGAAATTCTCACCGCCCGCTTCGTTACCCGCCTTTTCTTTAAGCAACGTCACCACGCTCAGAGCAATCGGCAGCATCATCGCCGTCGTGGCGGTATTGGAAATAAACGCACTGAGACCGGCCGTCGAGAGCATGAACCCTCCGACCATGTTGGCGGGTTTGGCTCCGACCATTTTCAATACCCCGAGGGCAATCCGTTTATCCAAACCCCATCGCTGCATCGAAAGCGCGATGATGAATCCTCCAAGAAACAAGAAAATCAGCCGGTGAGCGTAAGGCGCGGCCGCATCGGTGGCAGACATCGCCCCGAACAAGGGGAATAGCGCGATCGGCAATAGGGCCGTGGTCGAAAGTTCCACGGCCTCCGTCAACCACCAGATCGCCATCCAGGCCATTACCGCAAGCGTCACGCGCCCGGCCCGGGAGAACTCCGCCGCTTGTCCATTGGCAGCCGTGTAGTTTTCAGGCAGACAAACGAAGAAGATCAGCCCGGCAATCGGTCCAGCGAACATGCCAACCCATTGAACTCGATGACGAAAATCAGACATGACTCAATGACCAATACACAAAGACACGACGGACTAACAATCACGAAAATATGCCAGAACACAGTCCACAGGGCACAGTTCACAGAACGCAGTGCACAGAACGCTGTGCACTGCGAACTGTGCTCTGTGCACTGTGTACCGATTTCCCATCACCCCTCCCGGCATTTGATTTCCTTTGCCACGGAATTCCATTCTCCCTAGCCTTTCCACTTCGCGCCTCCAACATAACCGATGATTCGAACTCTCATTCTGACCGCGCTCCGGCAAATATTTCGGCAACCCTTCCGAACGTTGCTCGTCCTGCAGGGGGTCATCTGGGGCACGGCGCTCGGAATTTTTCCACCCGCCCTCATTCAAGGAAGTTTTAAAAAGGCCGAGAGGGACGCAACGACCACGGGTATTGATCGCATTCTGGTCACGCTCGAGCGTCGCAATTCCAATGAATCCTACACCTGGAAGGATATCGAATGGCTTCGCAATACCTACGGCAAAGACATTCGACATATTGCCGGTTACGGAGTCGGGACGATTGCCGACCAATCGGGTTATTCCCTCATCACCACTGACACCAATGCCATCTCCAGTCGGGCGCTGCAGATGATCCGAGGTCGTTTTTTTTCAAATGCCGAACTCGTAGCAGGTGCCTCCGTTTGCGTCCTGGACCAAAAACTGGCGGACCGGCTCTTTGAGGGACGCAATCCAATTGGTCAATCCTACCAGGCCGGGGTGCTCGATCTGGAGGTGATTGGAGTCGCAGCGTCTGCCGGCGAAGCCGATCTCGATGAATTTGGCTACGACAACACCCACATGATGAGCCGCTTCATCAAGGGACTGCAGCGAAATATCGGCGCGTTGCAAAGTGGTCCCGCCAAGCAATTGAGCGGCGGCGAAAATGTCATGATACCGCGTTCGCTCATCCCGGAGCTCAATCCATCCGTGTTTGAGATTCGAGCCGATCCGAAACGAATCCTCGATCTCCGGGATCGACTGCGTTCGGATTTGATTGCCGCCGGTTACCAACCGGTCATCTACACCAACGCCATTCTCCCCTTTCTTTATCGCCAGACGCTGGACACATTTGTCGAATTGAATCGGGTCGTATTCCTGCTTTGCGTCGTCGTCGGAACCTGTGTCGTCTGCGTGCTCATGGTCCTGTCGGTCGTCGAGCGGCAGCGGGAGATCGCGATCCGCCGGGTGGAAGGCGCGCGACGATGGCATATCGGCCTCCAATTCGTGGTGGAGACAGGAACGATATGTGGCGTCGGCGGAATATTGGGCGTTCCTTTGGGAATCGCCCTGGCCGCCTTCCGCGTCTGGCTGGAACCGCTCGGCGCCGTCGCCTGGGCATTTCCACCCATTGAATCTGTTGTCATGGTACTGCTGGTCACGCTGATCGGATTAGTGGGCGGCCTGCTGCCTGCCTGGCGTGCCATCCAACTCGATCCGGTGGAGGTGCTTCGCTATGAGTAGCGCCAGACGCCTCAAAACCATCCTCGTTTTTGCGCAACGCGGACTCGCCCGCCGTCCGCTGCAAACGCTTTTGTTGCTGATTGTTCTCACTGTTTCACTCGCGGGCACCATGACGATCATGGCCGTGCTTTCGGGCATCAAGGCACAAATGTTTCGCGATCTCCAGCGGGTCGGTCTGGACGTCATCAACGTTCAAATGGTTCCCAATCTTCAGAACATGTTGTTGAGCCCCCTGATGATGGAGGACGTCGGGTGGATGGCGAAGGAATGCAATCATGGTCAACTCGCGCCGTTCCGGGTGGACATGGCCCTGGGTGCAAGCCTCGAGAATGAAACGACGGGTGATTTTCTCCTGCTCACGACCACCCACGAATGGGGGGATATCGCACCGCTGGAATTGGTCGAAGGTCGATTTCTAAAAAGAAACGAAACCAATTCATGCGTGCTCGACGAACAAGTCGCGCAACGCCTGTTCCGCGCCCAATCGGCCATTGGCAAAGACCTCTTCGTCAGCATCGAGGGAGCCATCACCGTTTTTGAGGTTGTCGGTGTCTTGAAAGATCCGTTCGGGATTCGCAAAAAATTTGATGAACTGGATTTCGCTGGCGCAGCCCGCTCGACCATCAATCGTATCCTTGAGTTTAAGAGCGTTTACGTTCTCGGCGATTTTTCCGAACGCCATGAGCCCATTCATGGCGCGGTCATCAAGGTCGGTGGAGACACGGATGCCAGGAAAGTTGCCCGCAAAATTCAGGCCGGCATGGAAGCGCGCAATCTGCCGATTGTCGCCTGGGCGCGAAAGGACTGGGTCAACAACATCTTGAAAGGCGCCGATTTAACGACGCAGGTGGCCAGCATGCTGTGGGTCATCGTGCTCTTTGTTACGGGCGTGATGATTCTTACTATTTCAATGGTCGCGATCCGTGAACGTTATCGCGAGCTGGCCATTCGCCGGACGGAAGGCGCGAGGCGAAGGCAGATTGTCACCCAGCTCCTTCTGGAAAACGTGTTTCTCAGTATCGTGGCTGGATTGATGGCCATTGCGCTGGCCCGCTGGACGGGCGGTGTCCTCGAAGCGCGATACCTCTCCTGGCCACCCACGTTTTTTCCTCACGAAATGGCGTTAACGCTTGGACTAGGAATCTGCATTGGTGCGCTGGCCACCGTCATCCCCGCCTACCGCGCGGCCTCACTGGACCCCGTTGAAGTTTTGCGACAGACATGAAATCCGATCCGAAAAAAATCCTCCTTCATCTGGATGGCATCAACAAAGTCTATCAGGACGGCGTCCTCAAGGTGCATGCCTTGCACGACATCAATCTGGCCGTCGAACCCGGCGAATTTGTCACCATCATGGGTCCGTCCGGTTCAGGTAAATCAACCCTTCTTCACATCCTCGGCTGTCTCGATCATCCTACCACGGGTCGCTATCTATTCGATGGCGAAGACACGAGTAAATACAGTGATCATAAACTCGCCGAAACGCGCAATAAACGCATCGGCTTCGTCTTCCAATCCTTCAATCTGCTGTTGCGCGAGACGGCGACGGAGAACGTTTCGCTGCCACTCATGTATGCCGGCGCAACTGGCATCGAGGCCCGCGCGAAGAAGGCGCTTGCTCAGGTCGGTCTTGCCGAGCGCACCGGACATCGCCCGGGTCAACTCTCGGGTGGCGAGCAACAACGCGTCGCCATTGCCCGCGCCATTGTCAAGCAGCCGGATGTGATTCTCGCTGACGAGCCTACCGGAAATCTTGATACCGGCGTTGGAGCGAACATCATGAATGTATTCAAGGACCTGAACGCGGATGGCATGACCATTATCCTCATCACGCATAATCCGGAAGTCGCGGCACTGGGCGGCCGAATGTTAAGGCTGAAGGACGGAAAACTCCGAGCAGACTGATCAGCAGCGAAGCCATCCGACGGGCGCATCCGCACACTGCCCCCGTGCCGGAGCGCGGACTGTGTCGGAGACCAGCCGCAGCAGGTTCGGTCGTCGAGTGGGGTGGTGCATTCCAAGGCATTCGTCCGGCAGAGGCTGCTGCGACTGACCGTTCAGGCACCGTCGCGATCCGGGGGGCAGTGCGCGGATGCGCCCCCTTCCCGCGGCGCATGAACAATCAGCGCGACAGCAGCTAATCCGTCGGTTAACATGGCGTCAACGCCAATGCCCCAACCACCGCCAATCCGCCGTCAGCCGCGAAAAATCTTCCGTCGATTTTTCTTTTACTTCGTATTCCTCGGATTCATCGGAGCCAATGTCCTTGCCTGGTTTCACGCCCAGGCAATGTTGACCTACACCCGGAGTGACCAACGAACGCCCCTTCCTGAGAAACTGACGCCCGGGCAGAAGATAAACGTTTTGATCCGCGGAGTCTCCCTGCCGCGACCGGAGAACAACCGAACACCCAAAGATATTGAGCTTCCATTTGAAACCCGCTCTTTCAGCGGCGCTTTCGGGCTGACGATTGAAGGGTGGTTGATTCCATCGAGTGCAAGCAAAGGGTTGGTTATTCTTTTTCACGGGAATGGCACGAGTAAATCCAGCCTCTTGCCAGCGGCGAAAGTGATTCATCAGGACGGATGGGATTGCTTCCTGTTGGATTTCCACGGCAGCGGTGGTTCGGCGGGAACCACCACGAGTATCGGTTGGTTCGAGGCGACTGATGTGGCCGAGGCATATAATCGTGTCCGTGTTGCCTATCGAAACAAGCCAGTCGTACTTTACGGCGCGTCCATGGGGAGCGCCGCCATCCTGCGCGCCATTGCCGAGAACGGAATCCAACCCGACGGGATAATTCTGGAGCAGCCTTTTGACACATTGCTCAACACCGTCCGGCAGCGATACAAGGCGATGGGACTTCCGGCAACTCCATTCGCCGAACTGCTGGTGCTGTATGGCGGACTTAATCGTGGCTTCAACGGCTTTGACCACAATCCCGCAACGTATGCCCGGGAAGTCACCTGCCGGGCTCTGGTTTTGAACGGCGAATTGGACGACCGGGCAACGCCCGTGCAGGCGGAAAATGTTTTTCGTAACCTCGGTGGCAAGAAGACGAAGAAACAGTTCGCCAGACTTGGGCACGTCAGTTTTGCCGAAGCCCGGCCAGGGGTGTGGCGCGCAGTGGTCAATGATTTCCTCACCACCGTATTCGATTCGTTTCCCGCTCTGCCTGCACCGTCAAAATAGGCGCGAGCCAATTTTCCACGGGGCACTGTGACGCAAGATGACTGCTAACGGACCGTTAAAGTGTAGCAGCCGACGTGAGGAGGCTCTGAACTCATTATTTTTCCCGAAGGAGTTTGAGCCTCGTTACCT
>CALBIE010000229.1 GCA_937893495.1 uncultured Verrucomicrobiales bacterium
ACGACAAGCCCCCCCAGGACCTGATTGATCTCGTGATCAAACACCGGCGTGACCACGATTTCGAGAATGCGTTCCTGGCCGGCATCTTCCTCGGTTTCGACCACGATGTAACCCACCTGTTGGGTGCGAAGATTGGATATCGATTTGCCGATTTTGGCCAACTGAAGGTCGAGCTTGGGTCGCGCGACACCTTCCATCCGGAAGACTGCCGCAGTTTCCTCCGAAGGGGAAAGAATCTCGCCGTCCGCATTCATGAAGCGGAACAGGTCGGCCACTGTCGCCTGGCTCGCGGCAATCCGAGCCTCCATCCGCGCTTTCGCCGCGCGGGACAGCGTCACGGTTTTCCAGCTCTTGGGTGGATTTTTCTTTCGTGGGCCGGATGAGTCGGGCGGATTCGTTTGTCGCCGTCGCAACATTGACCCAAGTTCATCCAGCGCGGATTTGTAGAGGATTTCCGGATCGCCCGCATCGAGCGCGGCCAGCAAACGAACGGATGACGCGAGTTCGAGACACTTCCGTTTCACGGTTGCAAGGCGAGCCTCCTGTTGGCGTGGCAGGTAGGTGATTTGCATCTCCACATGCTCCTTGAACAACCGGTCATACACCGCCTGCACTCTCGGTTGAGTGACGTACAAGGTCGAGACCGATACGCCGGCGACCACCAGCATCATCGATATCAACAGCTTGAATCTGAAACTGAAGCCCGACATTTTACTTGCCGGGGAAGTTGACGCGGACGGTTTCGCCCGCCTTCAGTTCAATCTCCTGCACCCGAATCATCCGCGAACTAATCCATGCGGTGAGCTTGAATTTTCCCTCCGGCATTCCTTCGAGCCGGAAGGATCCATCCGGCTTCGTCCTTGTGAAATGCGGCGTGTCCAGTACGAGAATAGTGCCTCGCATGTGCCGGTGGATCTCGCAGAACAGTTTTATGGCACCCGGTTTTTCAAACACCACAGTGGGTTGTTTCTCGTCCTTCAGGTAGCGCCCCAGATCAAATCGTTTGGCTTTCGAGTACGAAAACACATTGTGATAAAGGTCATCCAGATTGGGAAACTCCACCTTCGTTCCCACCTGCACCGGCAAAACCGCCGGCCGGAATTGCATGGCTTTTTGCAGGACTTTCGCCGATGCGGACGGGTCTGCCTTCAGGCCGGACAACCCCGGTCCCTCCAGGTAAACGACCGCCGATAGTTCCTCTGGGTCGCCGGGTTTTGTGGTCGCCTGGTAACGCGCTGCACTGACTGACGTAGTCGCGCCTCCGGCACTACTCAGAAAAACGATTCCTTCAATGACGGCGCCTGCCGCCTTCGAGTCGCCCGCGAACCCGCCGAGCATCGTGAGAATCATCACGACGACGATTACCCGGCTCCGATTCTTTTCAATATTATCCAATTCAAGCTGCTTCATACTGCGGTGCGATGTTTCTCTGAAATCCAGAAGAATTCTCACCTCGTCAGCGAACCAGCGCAAGCGACGATTTCCAGGCGGCTGGATCAGGGGCGCCTCCGCGCACTGCCCCCGGAGCGCGACTGTGCCTGAAAGGCCAATCGCAGCAGCCTCTTCCGGACGAATGCCTTGGAATGGACCACACCACTCGACTACCGAACCTGCTGCGGCTGGTCTCCGACACAGCCGCGCTCCGTCACGGGGGCAGTGTGCGGATGCGCCCTTGGATCAGGAGGTAGTTAGAACAGGTGATAATCGGACGGCATGAGGCGGCTCCTGCAATGCCTGCATTCCCATTGGAAGCAGGAACTGCCAACGAATGGGTTGGCGAATGTGGGGTGGGTCTCCGACCCGCCGGTTCCGGGAACCTCTGGTTCCCCGGACCCATCCGGGTTCAATTGCGTTTCCGGTAGCCGCGCCCTCAGAGAGGCCGCGACCGGCAGGCCGGAGACCCACCCCACGCCTCGAAGCTCCGCCACCCGCCTCAATGTCAGCAATCCCTGCCGGCAGCGCACCCCACGCGGCGATGCGCTGATTTCCTTCACCATCTCACTCTCCGCCCCGCAATTTGTGCAGTTCCAGTGTCTTCTTCGCCTGTTCCGTCGAGATGCCTTTTGCGGTCAGTGGAAAGCCGAGCGTGTCGCCGTTGGGCTTGAAACCGCCTCCGTCCACATCCACGAAGATCGGATTATGGTAGGCGATTGGTTTTATCCCCGCCTGCCCGCTGGTTCCGTAACCGGTCTTCAGGTTGAAGTTCTCGCCGATGGCAACCACGATCAGGTGGGCATCCTCGCTCAGCGGCACGTTGATGGTGCGATCAAACTTCACCACCTTGTCGTTGAACCATTTGGCGTGCGATGCGCGCGTAAAGTTCAGTTCCCGACGCGCCCGACCGTTGACCAGCACCTGCACGCGATCGATGTCGATCCAGTCGGTGCATTGAACCTTGATCTTCAAATCAATTGAACCCTGCGCGCGCGTGGTTCCCCCGGGCAGGATGCCATCGCTGGTTTCAACCTGGAGGAACGGACCGGTGGTGAGATACGAGCGGCCCTCCTTGGCATGGCGGGAGTTTTCCTTCCAGTCGATCTCCGATGGATTGTCCGATTTGCTCGGCATGTACATCCGCCAACCGCCGACTCCATTGCCATAGACCGTGTGCGAATCGCAGACCGCCATGCCGACAAAGGGAGTTCCCTGGTTGAGCAGTTGCAGCCAGACGAATTCGCGATGGTAGCGCACCGTCTCGCGACCACGATACAGGGCGACATGATAGGGCGTTCCCTCAAGAATCGAGGACATGCCGTAGTTCTCCGTCTCCACGCCATCGATCAACTGCGCCAGTCCCGCGAAGCCGCCATCCAGGCGACCGTCACCGTCGCGATCCGTAAAATTCGCGACCATGTCCGGATGGTTGATCTGAATCCACCGCGCGGGTTCATCCTTTTGAAGGTGTCGAAGGGTGGCGGCGGTGATGCGCGGGTCCTTGTTCCAGGGTGGCAATCCGTTGTCCTGCCGGAATGGTTGCGGCTCAAAAGGGAACGAATTGAAATGCGCACCGCTGCCCGTGGCTTCCACGCCGGAGACGGTTTTGATTTCCTGGTCCAGTCCCAGCGCCTTGATGTGCGGCGTCCAATCGTAGAAACGATTGTGCTCCGTGGTGGGTGCAAACTCGATGTGCTCAGCGGCAAGATTGATGAGCCGACCGTCCGTGTCGCACACGTTGTCTCCGCTGGGCGTGGAATGATTGTGATAATCGGCGCTGACCCAGCCGCGCGTGTCCACCAGTCGCTTGAGCGTGCCGGTGAAATTGACCGTCTTTCCTTCGCCGAGCTTGATTCGCTGTTTCAGATGACTGTGCTCGATGCCGCGCGTGACGATGATATCGTATTCGCCGGGATCCAATTGCACGCGAAACTTGCCGGTTTCTGAATGATACTGATCTACGCAACCATGCGCGCGGGAGTTCGGGCCGAGATTGGGATTTTTCGTGGGCGCGACGCCGTGAAACTGCACCTTGCACGGAATACTTTTTCCGTTGGCATCCGCGATGTCGAACGCGACGCCGGCTGCGGGTGGCTGGTCGTTCCATTGCAACAAGATGCCCTTTTCACCGACCATCACGGCACCCGTCCGCGCCGGGCGACCGATGTCTGAAAGTTTCCACGTGTAATTGCCTCTTGGTATGGCAAACGAAAATCGACCGATCGCATCCGGGTAGGCTGCCACTGATTGTTTGCCGGAAATGAATTCCAGTTTCGCCGTGGTAATCGGTTGACCGTTGGCCTGTGAAACGGTGGCGCGAACAGTCGCCGTCGGTTGTGAGTGAGTCGCCACGGCGCCGACTGCGTCTGCCGGAGAGTTTCCCACCGCGACGAATCGAGCGAAGGTCACTTCCTCACCCGGCTTCAAATCCACTTCGCGCGGCGGGACCTTCAGGCCGTCGTTGGTCCACCAGGCGTACGCGTAACCGGCCTTGTGCGCGGGATTGATCGCATCGGCCCAGTTGATACCGGCGAAGGTTCCCGACTTGTCGAAGCGCGTCCAGCGATCCGCCACCGATCCTTTGCGTGCGGTGGTGCCTTCATTGCGAAAAGTCGTCGTGATCAACAATCCCTGCCAGCCATCGCGCACTCGATACTCATGGCGTTTATAGAGACCATTGTTGTTCGCGGCGGTGACCACCGTTTCGATGGCCGCCTCGCCTTTCCTGCCGTCGCCTACGACCCGCACGTAACTCACCATTCCCTGCTGGCCGGAGGGGGTAAAGACCACGATTTGATCATTGTTCATCCCGCGCCGGGTGAGGTCGTAGAGGCAACCCGGTGTGATGCCGTTGTCGCCGTAGAACGTACTCATGTTCGCGCGACGCAGATGGAGATTGGCGGAGATGACCGCCTCGATTTTGTAATTGCGCAGGACGAAATCACCGATGATTCCATCGGCCTCCTTGCCCCCGGGCAACTCCTTGACGTTATGAGTACCGATTTCGAAGGCCTCCGATTGTGCGAGGGCTGTGGTGACAAATTGAAAAGGCAGGCACAGCGCGACGGTAAAGAGAGTGATCGATGTCTTCATAAGAATTCGGCAGGGTTATAGGACGCAAAAATGTCGCCGGCAAGTCATGGGAAATATTATTGATGACTGATCGGCAGGAGATTCGGTTCCGTCCTCGTGAGAATCATCTGATGCCTTGTCTCGCCCCGCGACGGAGCATGCATTGCATGCTAGTGTAGCAGCCGACGTCAGGAGGCTCTTGCCATGCCGGCATACCCATAGGAATCATGAACCTCCTTACGTCGGTTGCTACGAATTGATAGAGTTTTGAGCGCGCGGGTTACGACTCCAACCATCGGCCTTGCCGTCTGCGAGGCCTGGCAAGGAGCGGAGCTGCAGTTCCATTCCCAGCCTACAACGCGCTATCGAGGATCGTCGTCAGTTCCGCTTCGGTAAGGGGCAGTGGATTGGCTTTCATGCTGCTGGCCTTCGCCGCGTTGCGAACCAATTCAGCAACATCGGTCGGCATCAATCCATAAGTCCCGAGTCCGGGGATTTGCAGGTCCTTCACGAGTTGCGCAACCCATGCGACGCCGTCTTCCGCCTTCGCTGAGTCGTCGCCGGTGAGCAGGCGCGCAATCTCCTCGTATCGGCCGATGGTCTCCGATTCCTCGTAGCGCTGGCGCAAGGCGCGCAGGTTCGTTTCCATCACGTGCGGCAACAGTGCCGCACAGACCGCTCCGTGCGGCGCGGGGAATCGGCCACCGATCGGTGCTGCAAAACCATGCACGGCGCCGAGCCCTGAGTTCGCCAATGCCAACCCACCAAACAGACTCGCCAGCGCCATGTCCTCGCGCGCGGCGAGGTCACTTCCGTTTTCGCAGGCGCGACGAAGTGAACGAACAACCCGCGGTATGGCCTCCCGACAAAGCGAATCAACGAGCGGATTGGTGCGACAACACGTGAACGGTTCGATGAGTTGGGTTAGCGCATCGAGACCCGTTGCCGCCGTCACGGCCCGTGGAAGATTCAATGTCAGTTCCGGATCGATGAGCGCTACGCGTGCCAGGATGAGTGGGCTTCGGAGACTGGCTTTGACCTTGTGCTCGGGCGATGCGAGCACGGCGTTCTTTGTGACTTCGGCACCGGCTCCCGCAGTCGTTGGAACGGCAATGTACGGGATGGCCCGATACTCGATTGCCTTGCCCTGACCGATGACCTCGAGGTAGTCGAGCACGTCGCCGGAATTGGCGAGCATTGCGGCGATGGCTTTGGCGCAATCGATCGCGCTGCCGCCACCGAAACCGATGACCACTTCACATCGGCCCGCCCGGGCACGTTCCACGCCCGTGCGGACTTCTTGAATCGTGGGTTCGCCGTTGATTGAGAAGAGCGTTTTGTTCAGTCCCTCGGCTTCGAGCAGGTTGAGGAGCGGTTGCGCGCGTTTGATGGATTTCCCGGTCACGACGAGAACGGAATCGCCGAACGAATGGGCAATCTGCGCGACTTCACTGAATTTGCCGCGACCAAAAATGATCCGGGCGGCAGAGGCGAATTCAAAATTCATGGCCAGAGCCTAAACCGCGGAGGAACGTCGATACACGCAGAATCATTGCGCCGGCTGGCTCGTCACTTCACTCGTTGGATTGAGAGAAATCGCATTCGGTCGAGGTACATCGGTCATACGTACGGCGGACCGGGGCCCGGCCATCATTGGTTCGACCGTTTCGCGCCAAATCTGGTAGTGGGCTGTTTCCTTGTGCGCAGCCGGGGCATCGTCGGTGTAAAAGGCTTCAATCAGCACGAACCGATTCGGGTCATCGTATTCCTGGTAAAAATCGAAGTGCGCGATGCCCGGTTCCTGAATGCTGCCTTTGGCATTGGCCAGCGTTGCTTCCTTGAACGCCTCGATGGATTCCGGTTTGACGTGGATACGGACCAGATGAACTCGCATTTCGCGTGAATAGCGACAACCGTCGCCGGTGTCGAGCGTGAACGCGGGCGCATCTTGACATTGCCCCCGGAGATACGGTGTTGAATGTCAAATGGTATAAGGAAGATTTCGGGCGCGCC
>CALBIE010000230.1 GCA_937893495.1 uncultured Verrucomicrobiales bacterium
ATACCGGCACCCGATCAGTGCATTTGTCGCCAGCCTGTTTGGCCCGATCAATCGAATTGCCGCAGTGACAGAAAGTGACGGCACCGTTGAAACTGCATTGGGGCGATTTTCTGTGAGCGGAATACCGGCAGGAACGCCCGTCGACGTGCTGGTCAGACCGGAAGGTCTTCACGAGGCTGATGAGAGTGTCGAAGCCTCCTCAAACTCTGTGCCATTGCGCGTCATCAGTGCCCGCCCGATCGGACGATCCACGCATTTACGCCTTGTTGAAGAAAATGCACCGACACCGGACGACGCGTTCCATGCCCGCATCCCCGGACTGTTTCTTCCCCCGCCGGGAAGCCTTGCCAGTTTTTGTGTGGATGCATCCCAGGTCTTTGTGTTCCCTGCCACGACCCGGCAATAAATTCTCGGTACCGGGAATCCGTTTCCGCCGCCACCACTAAATTTTGCCCCTCCTATATAATAACGTATATTTTTCAATACATTAATCTCCCGTATTATTGGCACCCATCTTGCTTATCAGGTAGTGGCGCACTGCGCGTGGCCACCCTGACGGCAGGGTGGATTTTGAGTATTTGGGAGCTTCACCATGTCGATCTTGGGCGCTTTTTCCGTCAGCACTTTGGCCATGCAAGGTCAGGCGACGGCCCTGCACCAGATCGGCACCAACGTGTCGAACGTTCAGACGGGTGGCTACAAGCGTGCTGATGTCCAGTTTCAAAGCGTCCTCGGCAATCAGATGTTCGGTGAACTTGACCAGGGCGGCGCTCGTCCGATTATTAATCAGCGCATTGACAGCCAGGGGCTTCTGTTCGGCACCTCGAGTACGCTGGATCTAGCGATTTCAGGCGGCGGATTTTTTATCACCAGCACCGATTTTGCGGCATCAGATATCGTTTACACCCGTGATGGCAGCTTTAAACAAGCCGCCGTCAACACAATATCGGTGACCGATCCCATTTCTGGCCAATCTTACACCACGAAAGATGGGTATCTGGCCGATAAAAACGGGCACTTTCTTCTTGGTTTTCCTGCCAACGCCGACGGCACGTTTCCGACCACAGGCACCCCTGCACCCATGCGTGTAGACAAGAACGCATTTGCTGCTGCGGGACTCCCAACCACGTCGGCAGATTTGATCGTCAACCTGGACTCCAACGCCGCCATTGTTCCTGACCACCTGACAGCCGTTAGCAATTTAGATACAGGCGGAACCAAAGCAGAGGGCATGGAGATTCTTACGGTTGACTTTGTCGATTCCAATGGTGCCCGCCAGGAGGCACGACTGAATTTCACAAAAGCGGCCATCAACGCGTGGGATGTTTCGGCAACCTATCAAGGTGCCGGTACGGCGCAGGTCGATACCGTTGCCCTTGGTGGAACGGTTGAGGTCGGCGATATTTATAGCGTCAAGGTCGGGAATACGACGATAAGTTATACCGCCCTCTCGACCGATACATTGACCAGTGTCGCGGCCAACCTGGTCACTGCCATTAATGCTGACTCTCAGGTATCTACGGAGGTGGTGGCCACGGCAGGCACTACAGCGGGCACTATTCTGCTCACGGCAGCAACCGCCGGCACGGCTTTTACATCGACGACCAGCGCCACGAATGGAACGGGCACGGCCCAGGTGGATACCCTGACAGTATCTGGGGCGCTTGAAACCGGCGATGTGTATGAGGTTATCGTTGGTGGCGTCACCGCCAGCTATACCGTCACCGGTGGAGAAGGCTCGTTGCCAGGCGTTGTCAATGGCATTATCGCAAAGATCAACTCGACAACGACGGTAAACTCCGCAGTCCTCGCCAGCATCGGGACAAACGCTGGAGAAATCATACTCACCGCGCGCACGTCAGGAACACCATTCACCGCGACAGCAAGGGCACTCGATGCCAGCTCCACAGCCCAGGTGGACACTGTCACAATTGGCTCCACCAGCAGCACCTTTGAAATTGGTGACATATACTCGGTCGTTGTCAACGGCACGTCCGTTCCCTATACGGTAACGGGTGGCGAGGGCGGTTTGGCCGGAATTCGAACAGCCCTTCGCGCGGCCATTAACTTAGATACAACGATTGCCGGGGCCGTTACCGCGAGCGATGGCGGGGGAGCGGGAGAGATTGTCCTCACCGCACAGGTTCCGGGAACCCCATTTACGACAACGGCCACCGCAACCGATGGCGGCGGAACGAACGATAACACGGCTACAGTCGCACCCACCAC
Organism: uncultured Verrucomicrobiales bacterium; assembly: GCA_937893495.1. GTDB lineage: Bacteria > Verrucomicrobiota > Verrucomicrobiia > Limisphaerales > JAYPXF01 > CALBIE01. Next base: position 2,230 of record CALBIE010000230.1, read on the forward strand.
ACCCAACGCCGTCGGTGCCACCACGAATACGGCAACCATTGCCAATGCAACTCCAAACGTCACTGCGGCCAATGACAACACGGCGACGGTTTCGACGACCACGGCCAATAACACCGGACTAACCACATCTACCGTGACACGGGTCCCGTTTCTCGGTGACGGGCGCGCTGGGACTTTGACCGCCGGTGTCATCGTACCGCCTGCGGATATCTCCTTTTCCTTTACGTTTCCCGCTGTGGGAACAGCCGCAGCCGGAACGGCTGATTTTACCCTGGACATCTCGGGAATCACCCAGTTTAACAACTCGTTCCAGCTCCAAGTTTATTCCGAAGACGGACAAGAAAATGCGCTGATCCAGGAAGTTGGTTTTGATAATCAGGGACATGTGGTCGGCTTTTTCTCCAATGGAACCAGCCTGTCCCTGTTCCAGGTGCCATTGGCCAAATTCCCGAACCCCAATGCGTTGGAAACCCAGAGTGGCATGGTGTTCCGTGAAACAGAAACATCAGGAACACCAACAATTCAAACCATTGCAGCCAGCGGAATTGCCGTATTCGTTCCGGGAGCCATCGAAGTATCGAATGTCAATCTGGTGGATGAATTCACCGCCATTATTCGAGCGCAGCAGGCCTACAACTCCTCTGCAAAGGCCCTCAGCGCCGCCAATGAAATGCTCGAGACGATCATCCAGGCGAAACGATAACCTCTCGGTCAACGGTTAAGAACGGTTGTCGGTCGCGCTCCAAGTTTTCCCAGGGGGACAAACAGCGCCGACAACCGTTCTTTCGCACCGAGTATTTGCCACCAAAAACCGAAAATCGATCCAATACCAAAGCTTAGTGTATTACCCGGCAAGATTTTCCTGTTACCGAGCATGGTTTGCCACCTTCCGAAAACTTACACCCTCCGATTATTATTTTTATATTTAGTTACAGCTACTTACCTGTTTCTAATTTTGGCATGAATTTCGCATTTGATATGTCGGATGATATGGACAAACCGCCAAATGAGAGCGGAAAAGGACCCAACGGGAACTAAATGATGAACATGCCGCTTCACTTCACTGATTTTGCCCAGCGCCCCCAAGTTGCGCTGAGCGCCGTTGGGGCCGCGCTTTACGCCATTGGCACCGCTGCCATCGCCGTGCTGATTATCAGCGTTCTAATACATCCGGCATTTGGCGCGTCCCGCATCAAGGATATCGTGAATATTGAAGGCGTCCGCGACAACATGCTGATCGGTTATGGCCTGGTTGTGGGCCTGAACGGTACCGGTGATTCCATCGATGATGGGCATTTCACCAAGGAAAGCCTTCAATCCATGCTGAACCGCATGGGAATCAAGACCACGGATGCCGCTGTTGATTCCGCTAACGTCGCGGCCGTAATGGTCACCGCCGTGTTGCCTCCTTTTGTGCGTCAGGGCAGCCGGATTGACGTCACGGTCAGCGCACTGGGCGATTCAGATAGCCTGCTGGGCGGAACCCTCTTGGTGACACCGCTGGTTGGTGCGGATGGCGAGGTCTACGCCGTCGGGCAGGGCCAACTGGCCGTCGGCGGATTCTCGGCAGCAGGCAATGCGGAAACTGTAACCAAGGGTGTTCCCACAAGCGCGCGGATTGCCAACGGGGCAATCATTGAACGTGAACTCAACTTTTCGATCACGGACCTCGAAAGCGTCAAACTTACTCTCCGCAATCCGGATTTCACGACGGCACGCCGAATTGCCCAGGCCATCAACGCATTCCTCGGTTCCAACTCAGCCCAGGCCCTCGACCTGAGCACAATTGATTTGCAGGTCCCGCCCGGATACGTCGACGGTTTGGTCGGACTGCTGACGGACATCGAGCAACTTCGGGTACAGCCGGACCAGACCGCAAGGGTCATCATTGATGAGCAATCCGGTATCATTGTGATGGGCGAAAACGTTCGTATTAACACGGTCGCCATTGCCCAGGGCAGCCTGACAATTAGGATCACCGAGGCGCAGCAGGTGTCGCAGCCCGGTGCTTTTGCAGAAGTGGGCACCACGACGACCGTCGATCGTACCGATATTAACGTCACGCAGGACGAAGATCGTCGCCTTACCGTTGTCAACGGTGGCGTCACACTTCAGGAACTGGTCAACGGTCTCAATGCACTCGGCATTGGCCCGCGCGACATGATTACAATCTTGCAGGCAGTCAAGGCGTCTGGTGCCTTGCAGGCCGAAATCCAGGTGATGTGATGCCAGGTGATGTAATGAGTGGCGGTATGGACCTCATGCAGGCGCAAGCCGCCTACCGGAACAACCAACCGGTCCCGATCATGCCCAAAAGCGCGAATATCAAGCAGATGCGCGAAGTCGCCGAGAAGTTCGAAGCCATGTTCCTCAGCCAGGCCTTGCAGCCCATGTTCGCCAGTATCGAACCGGCAAGCCCATTTGGTGGTGGCGCGGGCAACGAAATCTGGAAGTCCATGCAGATCGACGAGTATGGCAAGGCCATTGCGCGCTCCGGCGGCATCGGAATTGCCGATGCGGTCATGGAACAAATGCTGAAAGCCCAGGAGGCCAATTAATCCATGGATATGAATGAAAAAACGGAAACCCTTCTCGACGTCATAGAGCGTCTGTGCGGCATATTGGTGAGCGAAAACGAAAACCTCGTCACCAGGCGCTTCAAGGAAATTGGCACAACCATCGAAGACAAAGACAGATTATGTCGGGCCTTCGAACTGCTGATCAAAGGCATCACCAAGGATGGCGAGACCATCCACGAAGCGGACGGTGACCTGCGCCAGTCTCTGCGTGAGCAGGGCGAGCAATTGAAGATGCTGATTGATGACAACTGTGCGGCATTGAAAACGGCGATGACGGCCAATGAGCGCCTCATGCAGGCCGTTCGGAAAGCCGCTGTCGAGTGCACCCCGAAAGCCGGGAACTACACCCACAACGGGATGCTGTCCACTGGATCACGCATCGATGCCAGAACGCCGCTGCCCGTAACCGTCAATCAGGTCCTGTAAGCAAGCCCAGAGAAAGTCTACGTAATGGGAAGTCTCACCGTCGCCCTTCGCGCAGCACAAAGCGGATTGTTATCAACGCAGTCCGCCGTGGATGCTTCAGCGAAGAATATCGCGAACGTCAATACGGAGGGATATTCACGTAAAATCGTGAATTTCGAAAACCGTGTTCTCGCCGGACAGGGTTCGGGCACCCAATTGTCAGATTTCACGCGCGCCATTGATGATGGTCTGGTTGAGGACCTGCGGCGCGAGTTGTCCGAGATGACCAAACTTGAGTCCCAACTCCCCTACTACGAGCGAATTCAAAACCTGTTTGGTGCCCCTGGGGACAACACATCGATCAGCCATATCATTTCCGAGTTCGAGCAGGCCGCCGAATCGCTGGCGCTGTCTCCCGACAAGACCCTGGCACAGAATGAACTGATCCGATTTGCCAATGATGTTGCCCTTAAACTTCAGGGAATGACCCAGGAGATCCAGGCCCTTCGAGCGCAGGCAGATCAGGATATCCAGGATGTGGTCGATGAAATCAATGCGCTGACCGCAGAGATCGCTGACGCCAATGATCAAATTATCCGGAGTGGGGCGATCAGCAACGATATCACCGACCTGCTCGACAAACGGGACCTGGCCCTGACAAAACTGTCCGAACTCATTGATATCAATACCTTTCCGAGAGGAGACGGAGATCTGGTGGTCTTCTCCTCGGACGGCTTTTCATTGGTGGATCGCACAGCGAATGTTATAACTCACTCCGCCGTCGGAATCGTTGGAACCACATCAACCTACGCCGAAGGAGACATCAACGGCATATTTGTTGGCGCGGCAACTGCTGACAATGACCTCACCAACCGGGTCACCGGCGGCAAACTTTCCGGCCTGATCCTTCAACGTGATGAGGTCCTGCCGAATTTACAAAGCCAGATTGATGAACTGGCCCGGGAACTCGTTGAAGCTGTCAATCTGGTCCACAACCGTGGCACCCCCTACCCCGGACTGCAAAGCATGTCCGGCACCCGGGAATTCATCGATGCAAGCGCCGGTTCTCAGGTGGACACCGTTACCATCGGTTCCACAAGTTCGACATTCGAGGTCGGAGATATTTATTCGGTCGTCGTGAATGGTACGACCGTATCCTACACCGTCGATGGTACAGAAGGTGGTCTGGCAGGCATCCGCAACGCCTTGGTCGCTACGATCAACACCAATAGCACTGTTGATGCAATTGTCACCGCAAAGGCAGGTGCCGCAGCCGGTGTCCTCACTCTCACCGCCGACGTGGCAGGTACTGCATTCACAGCGACAACCAGTGCGACGAATGGTGGTGTGACCAACGACAACACGGCAACGATTTCAACGACGACGGCAAACGCCGGTGAACAGACGATCAAACTGGACCCCACCAACGGCGTTGACGACGTAACGATCGCACTCTTCAACTCCAGCGGCGAGCAGCAGGCGGTCACAACCCTGAACACCATCATGGTGTCCGGTGCCTATGGCACCAGGGCCCAAACCAGTCACGGCGCATGGTCCATCGGGGAGACTGCAGCTGCAATCGAGGACTGGTTTCAGGACAATGGTGCGACAAGCGCATCCGTTGCGATCAGCACCGAAGGGAAGTTGAATATCGAGCTCAACAATACCAGTCTCTATGTTGCGTTCCGCGATCAGACCGCGAGTGCAAACGGCAGTTCCCAAGAAGATGCATCAATCGGATTTGATGCCGATGGTGACGGCGACGTAGACGAGACCGTTTCCGGATTTTCCAATTTCTTTGGCCTCAACGATCTGTACACGGACTCCACCGATGGCTCGCTGTACCAGTCGGATCAGATCTCCAATTCTTTCTCCACGTCTGCCGCGACGCTGACGTTCTACAATGCGACGCTCGGCGTCGGCACCGGGAAAGCATTGGGAAGCGTATCCATTGCCCAGGCCGGCAGCCTGACCGCCATGGTTACCGCCATCAATGCTGCGGACATCGGCATAACAGCATCACTGGTTCCCGATGGCTCAGGCAGCCGGTTGCGAATTCAGTCCGATACCGGTTCAGAAACGGTCATCACGCAAGCGGCGACCGATACCCTGCTCACGGACATGAGCATCGCCAAGTCACAAGCCCGGTCGGCGTCAACCATTGCCGTCCGCGCCGATATTCTGGCGACGCCTTCCCTGACGACGGCGGCCCTGATGCAGTATAATTCAGAAAGCAGCGAGTACCAGGTCACGGCGGGCGACAACACGGTTATCCAGGCTCTTGCGAACATGCTGGCATCAAAAAACGGTTTTGATGCCACCGGTGGTCTCAGTACTTCGAGCAAGACGTTTGATGAATATGCAGCCGACATATTGTCGCGAAACGCGAGCCTCGCCAACACCAACGAAACACAACTGACCACCCAGCAAAGTTTGACGGACTCACTGCAACTGGAATCGAACAGGATCAGCGGCGTCAATCTGGATGAGGAACTATCGAATCTGGTTCTGTTTCAACAGGCCTTTTCGGCTTCCGCCCGGGTGATTGCCGTTATTCAGGAGATGTTTAAAACCCTCGAAGCCGCAGTGCGGTAATGGAGACAGGTCATGACACGCGTATCTGACGCATCATCCATCAATGCCCTGGTCACCCAAATGCAGAAGACTGAGGCTCGGCGGGTTGAAGCCAATTTCCAGGTGGTCACCGGTAAAGTATCGGCTGATTACGCCGGGATCGCTACCCAGTCGCGCCGCCTGGTCAATCTGGAGACGTCACGCGACTTGGCCGAGCGTTTCATTTCAAACAATGAAACAGCAGAATTCCGACTTGATGTCATGGCTTTGACGCTTGATTCGATGGACACCGTGATCCGGGATTTCCGGCAATCCCTGACCGACTTCAAGGCCCGTGGCAGCTTCGCTCAACAAGATGTCGAAGAACTTCAGACATTCGCCTTTAACAGCCTCAAGAGCCTGGAAGCATATTTGAATGTCGAGGCCGATGGGCAGTACATTTTTTCCGGCACAAAGGTCGACACCGAACCGGTAAATATGGGCCTGACGTCACTGGAAACGTTCCAGTCGAAGTATGATGGCGCGGTGAATGCGTACGCCACAACACGGGACGCGCATCTGTCGGACCTGTCCCTGTCGAGCGATACCACCAAAGAAAATGCCGAGTTCATCACCGCCAACAACTGGCTCAAATTCCGCCAGGATGATGATGGCGACGCAACAACCACCGGCACCAGTTCCATCGAAGCGACGAGTGCGTTGTTCTCAGGTTACAAAGTCGGCAGCCGAATTACGATTAGTGGTACCAGCAGCAATAACGGTGACTATACCGTACAGAGTGTGTCCACGGACGGCACAAAAGTCTTTGTAAAAACTGAAATGCTCACCGATGAAACCCTGCCAGCCGGATTGAGCGACGACACGGCGCAGGCCGCCGTCACTTTTGATCTACCGGGGGGCACCCAGCTGACCAACGCCGGCACCGGGAATATCGATTTTGATCGGGCAGCCGGCACAATTACGGCAGCCACCGCAGACGCCTTTTCGACCGTCAACGTCGGAGACACGATCCAGATAGGTGGCGCGGGTGCCGCCAACGGAACCGTCACGGTAACCGCAATTGATGCCACCAGTCAGGTCATGACCGTGTCTTCCGGGCCGGTATTGACAGGAGCTGACGGCACACAATTAACGGTCGCCGATTTTAAGCGAACTGTTTTCGACCGGGCCGGAGGCACGATCACATCGGATTTGCCTGGCGGTTTCTCCACGCTTCGTGCGGGTGACCGGTTCACCGTTTCGAACACCACAGATAATAATGGAACCTATACAGTTGGATCGATCTCGACCGATGGAA
>CALBIE010000231.1 GCA_937893495.1 uncultured Verrucomicrobiales bacterium
GTGTATTAAGAGAAAAGCAAAGCCCGATTGCCATCGCGATCGCCATCGCCACCCGCCGAGACTGTCTTCGATGGACCTGAGATTCGCACCGTTCCGACACAAGTCTATCAAGCCCGGCTGACTTACCCTACGACTCAGGGCGAAGCTCGGCTGCCGGTAATCGCATTAAAAAGTTTGAATCCCGGCGACGGACGGCCAAAATCGTGACCAAACCTTTTTGGTGTTTTGAGCAACGGGAAAAAATATCTGCGCTGCGCCTGCCCTTCCTGCGGCAACGTGGTCACCTATCCTGAGTACACTGCCGGCGGTACGAGCGTCTGCGGAAAGTGCCAGAAATCCTTCCGTCTGCCGGCCGCACTGAAAACAACCACGCCACAATCCTCCGTGACGGCCGTCTCGAAACCGACCGCCACGCCGCAAGCCGTCAGACCGACCTCTCAGCCCGTTCATTCGTCCGCGCCGGCACCACAACGCTCTTCCACGAGTCGTCCACCTCCACCAAAGGGCAGGAAACAGACGCGGCGGATTTCGACGGCTGACGTCTCCCCAAAACCTCGTCGGCCGTCCTTATTCGCTCGTTCCCTGCTCTGGCTGGTAAATGCAGGCATCATTGCGTCCGTCGCTGTCGTGATTGTTAATCGGGAGAAAATTCTTCAGACAGTCTGGAAGAACTCGACCAATCAAACGCCTTCCGCCGCAACCAACAACCCGGCACCGGTCCCGATCCCAAATCCGCCCCCACAAGCCGGCCCACCAACCTCACCAACGCCAGCATCGAATCCAAAACCGAGTCCCGCGCCGAACCCGATGCCAGCGCCCACAGTGCCTGCACCGACTGCGACGGTGACGCAGGTCATGGTCACCAACCTTGTCGTCACCAACATGATGCCAACGAAAACCACCACGCCAGCGGGACCGAAGTCTATTCGCAATTTGGCCGTGACCGGTCTAACGATTGAACGTCCCAAAGGGAACAAGGGCAGCCGGCTCGTCTATGTCACCGGAATCGTCAAAAATAATTCAAACCAACAACGATTCGGGGTGCGGGTTGAAATTGATCTGCTCGACCAGGCAGGAACCAAAGTCGGCATGGCGACCGACTACACGCCAATCATAGAACCCCGGGCATCATGGCGATTGCGGGCCCTCGTGCTGGACAATCGCACCGTCGGTGCCCGACTTGCCGCCATCAAAGAGGAGCCTTAAGTGCCCTTAAGGGCATGTAAATATAGCGATTGCCACTCCCCGGCTCCTTTTCCATACTCCGCCCCTTGTCAGGATTCGTAATTAAAATATGAGCTCATCTCCCATTCGTGTGGCGGTTACCGGCGCAGCCGGTCAAATTGGTTATTCTCTACTGTTTCGCATCGCCTCTGGCGCGATGTTTGGCCCGGAACAGCCGGTAATTCTCCACTTAATTGAAATCGAGCCGGCGCTGCCTGCCCTGCAAGGCGTCTGCATGGAACTGGATGACTGCGCCTTCCCGCTTCTCAAGGGAACCGTCCCGACTGCGAGTCTCGACGAGGGCTTTAAAGGGGTTAACTGGGCATTATTGGTCGGTTCAGTTCCTCGCAAGCAGGGTATGGAACGCCAGGATCTCCTGGGCATCAATGGAAAGATTTTCACCGGACAAGGTCAGGCAATCCAGAAAAACGCCGCTTCCGATATTCGCACGCTCGTCGTCGGAAATCCATGCAACACCAATTGCCTCATCGCCATGAGCAACGCCCAGGACATCCCGAAGAATCGTTGGTTTGCGATGACCCGACTGGACGAGAACCGGGCCAAGACGCAACTCGCCCAGAAGGCGGGCGTGGACGTGACTGCGGTAACCAACATGACAATTTGGGGCAACCACTCGGCCACCCAGTACCCCGATTTCTACACCGCCAAGATTAACGATGAACCCGCCGTCGATGTCATTGATGACGACGTCTGGTTGAAGGACGAGTTTATCAAGACGGTACAGCAACGCGGCGCCTCCATCATCAAGGCCCGCGGATCGTCCAGTGCAGCCAGTGCAGCCAATGCCGTCGTGGATACCGTCCGTTCACTCGTGCAACCGACTCCGGCAAGCGATTGGAACAGCGTCGGAGTTTGTTCCGACGGCAGTTACGACGTTGAAGAGGGATTGATGAGTTCCTTTCCAGTTCGCACCGATGGCACGGATTGGAAAATTGTCTCCGGCGTTCCGATCAACAAGTTCAGCCGCGGCAAAATTGATGCGTCAGTGAACGAGTTGAAGGAAGAGAAGGAAATGGTTTCCGAACTGCTGCCGGGCTCAACCGCAGCCAGTTGATTGCTGAATTCACGGTGCCAGACATCAAAAAAGAGAACGATTGGCGTCCGTTTTCGATTTTGCTTCAAATTAGCTGATTGCGACAAACCGTCGCGAGAATCGAGAGACTCGATTCCATGGGGACATTTATTATCAGTGGAACGGCGCTTGCGTCATTCGCCGGCTTCGTCCTGGTACTCTGGACTCCAGTCAGTAAAGGCCGCGCCCACAAAGCCTGGTTCATGGCTTGGCTGCTTTTGGTGGTCCACACGATCGCGGCATTTCATTTCGTCCACCACTGGAGCCATCAACACGCCATGTTTGAAACAGCTCGGCAGACCAAGGAGTTGACCGGCATCAATTGGGCTGGCGGCGTGTATCTCAATTATGTCCTGATTGCAGTATGGGGGCTGGATTGCCCGATTCAGCGATCCACGTCTCGCCCCGCATCCCGTTGGAAGACCAATGCCCACTTGGCAGCAATTTGGTTTCTCGCCTTCATGTGGTTCAATGCCACGGTTGTCTTCGGTGGCACGAGCGCACGTTTCGTCGGCATCATCGCCTTCGGTGCATTAATCTGGCGCTGGTTTACTCGGTCGAGTGCGAACCCGGTCAATCAAGCGTGAACTCAATTATCGCGACACTACGCAAAAATACAGCCACCGGGCGGCGGAGAGTGATCCAACGCAATCACGAGCAAATCAAAGCCGGGCGCATCAAAGACCTGACTGGTTCAAAATGTTTGAACACAGGCTGATCAACAGCCTTGTCGGATTCGTAAACTGCCAGTAATGTTTTCGGCGACAGCGGTAGCAGCCGATCTCTTCTACCCCAACAACCAAAAAACGTCGGTGAGGATTCCTCCCGGCGTTTTCTGGTTTCACGGCGCCTTTTTCTATCGCCCGTTACTTCTTTCAAATAAACTTTGCCCGTGGCACTACTGCGAATTCTGGTGGATGGCTACAGCCTTTTACACGCCTGGCCGAAACTGGCTCAAGGCGAACCCCGGCATTCGTCCACCGCCCGCAACGAATTGGTCAGGGTCCTGACCCATTATCAGGATGCGTTGGGCACACCGATTACGGTGTTTTTTGACGGCGGCGGAGCACCAAAAGGCACGCCCGCAGCGCATTCCTCTCCAGAAATGGAAGTGATTTACTCCAGACCCGGCAAGACGGCGGACGACCTGATTGAACGAGTGGCGAGCAAACTCGCGAAGCTGGGTGATGTAAGGGTGGTGACCAATGATTACGCCGAGCGGGACACGGTTGTTTCCTTTGGCGGAATGGCGCAAAGTTGCGAAGAATTCATTCACGCCGTGAATGCAGCTTTGCAGGACTTGAATGAAGCGCTAAAATTGCACAATCAACGTGAACAACGGCGATTCAAAAGTTCTGGCTAGAATGCGATTCTATCTCGCTTTCACTCTGGGCATTCTGTGCGGACGATCGCCGGCGGCGGAGTTCATGCCGCCCGCGCCGCTCACGCCGGATTGCCGTTACCTCTTCCTCATCGACACCTCCGCCGGAATGGCCCCGCTCGCCGAGTCTCTCCAAAAAACCATGCATCGATTGATTGCCTCCGGGCTGGAGGGGCAAATGGTCCCGGATGAGGTCTTCACGATCTGGACGTACAATGACACGGTTTATCAGCGTGAATTCCCGCTCAACGCGTGGAAGGCGGAACTGAACGCCGCAATGGGCGAACGGGCGCTTCAATTTATCCAGGCGCAACGATTTCGCCGCAATCCCAACATGAGCGCCGTGCTCAACGCCATCAACCAGGCTCGGCAAATCTGTCCCCGCCTGATGATCATCCTGGTAACCAACGGGCGTGAAGTCCTGGTGGGAACACCCTTTGATCGACAAGTCAACGTGGCCTTCGGTCGTCGCTACGAAGAACTGCGGGCGGCGAAGACGCCGTTCGTCGTATCGCTCGGAGTTGCCAATGGCACGTTTATTACTGGTGGCGTGCAAGCCGGCAATGAACCCTACCGCCTCCCGGTTACATCAGATGGGAAATACATCGTTGGACAAGCGAAGCGGACGGCACCGATTCAGCCTGCCAATGTGACCGTTTCAGTGCCACCAATCTCCGACACCAATCGCCCGCCGATCCCTTCGCCAACACCAATCGCGACGGTGACCACACCGAAACAACCACCGACGATGGCAAAACTGAAACCGGTACCCGTCAATCGAGTGGTCACCAAGGTTTCCCCGTCAATCGCGGCGACGCCGGAACAAACAAGAACAACTCCGCCGTCGCCCAAGCCATCGCCAACTCCCACAGCCACGAAGAGAACAGCTACAGCTCCCATCGCGACTTCGACCTCCTCGACAACCAACAGCATGCCACTCCAAACAAAGCCCGTAGCTGTTTCCACTAAGATCGCAACTAATTCGCCGCCAACTTCTGCCGCCGTAGTTACAAAAACCAAAATACCGGTTTCTCAACCTCCGACTATCCGCCGTCCGCCAGCGCTAATTAACGTCCAGGTTGTGACCCAATACGTGATGGTGCCAGTGAGCACCAAGGCGAACCGTCCAAAGACCTTACCGCTACTGGCAGAAAGTTCTCCGCCGGTGCAGAAGACCGACAGTTCGAGCACTACTGCGACCGCACCGCCTTCCGTTCCCGAAACTCGGGAAACCAACCCAATCCCACCGACGAGTGTTCCAAACATAGCGAAAACTCCAGAAACGCAGCGCGAAACTCCGGGCCCGGCAGGAACCACGGTGGTAAACATGGCAACTTCTCCGACCCCAGCTTCCCAACCCGCTTCGACCACTCCGCTGGTTGTCGAAGCTCCAACCTCCGGCCCGGAGGTTCAATCAAATCAACCGATTAATACCGCTGGTCAGGAGCTTAATCCCAATAAACGGCCCCCGGGCAATCTCGCAATCGGCCAAGCGGGTGGGACCAGGGGAATCACGACGTGGATTTATCTGGCAGCCGGTTCACTTGTTCTTCTCATCGCCATTTCAATGACGAAAAGCATGGTCAAGCAGCCCGATGAACCAAGCCTGATCAGCCAATCCATGGAAGATCGAAATAATGGCTGATTCCCGATTTGCACAGCCCAACTGTGGGATTGCGTGACCGGGTCGCCCCGCTTACTTTCCCCCTCCTGACAATCGAATGAAGCAGTCTGAACCAATTCCCACAACCGTCTTGACCGGATTCCTTGGCGCCGGCAAGACCACGTTACTTAATCATTTGCTGACGCAGAAACACGGATATCGCTGCGCCATCATCATCAACGAATTCGGCGAGATCAACATCGACAACCAATTGGTGGTTGGCGCGGATGAAGAGATTCTCGAACTGAACAATGGTTGTCTTTGCTGTCGGGTCAGGGGCGACCTGGTCAAGAGCGTCAGCAATCTCATTGATCAGCGGAAGCGATTTGACTACCTGCTCGTCGAGACTACTGGACTCGCCGACCCCAGCCCGATTGCGCACACATTTATGGTGCCGCAATTGGCGGACAAATTGCGACTGGATGGCATCATTACGGTTGCCGATGCCCGGCACCTTGAAGCCACGCTGGACAAGGCTCCCGAGGCCAAACCTCAAATCGCTTTCGCGGATGTCATTCTGTTGAACAAGACGGACCTGGTGGATGAGCCAAAACTCAAGGCGCTCGAACATCGGATTCGCCACATGAATTCGCTGGCAACGATTCACCGGACCACTCGCTCGGAAATCGATGTGAGCAAGATATTGAATCTCCGCGCGCGGGATTTGTTTACCCCGCTTAAGATCGCACAACCGGAGGCCCATGACGATGATTGCCACGAAGAGCACTGCGACCATCCTGACCATGATCATCCGCATGACCACGAACATGATCACGCGGGCGAGCATGACCACAGCCACGATCATCATGTGCATGATGAATCGGTCCGATCCTTCTTTATTCACGACGAGCGGCCCCTGGACCTGAAAAAGACCGAGAAGTGGCTCAGTGATTTGTTGACCAATGATGGTGAGCGCATC
>CALBIE010000232.1 GCA_937893495.1 uncultured Verrucomicrobiales bacterium
TTCTCTGTTTCGGTACTCTTCGTTTCAGGTTGCAAGACGCTTGAAAGCCAACCACAGCCCATGCAGGAATCGAAAACTCACCCGCAGGCAACTTGACTCGTGGAACTGCAACGGCAACGCAACACGGTTGAGCAGGCCATACTGAAGGATTCGCGCGTCTTTCTTTCGCGCCACCCCAATATATTGAACCACCAGCATGCCTTCGATGCCGTGAACAGGGAAACTTCGGAACTCCTCAATGACAAATACGGAAGCTGGGCGGCCAACCGCTCATCTGTATCAAACTGCCTTCAAAGGATTACTGCAACTTCAATCCCTTTTGCAATCGCAACGTCTAACGTATAGATTTCGACCAATGTCTTTTCGACAACGACTTTTGCTGGCGATCTCATTTTTGATCGGCGACGGCATGGCGGATGCCGCCAAACGCATTGATTTCAATCGGGATGTCCGACCGGTGTTGTCCGACAAATGTTTTTTCTGTCACGGGCCGGATCACAAACATCGGGAGGCAGGATTGCGCCTGGATATCGGATCCGAGGCCAAGAAAGAGGCCATTGTTCCCGGAAAACCCGCGGAAAGCGAATTTATCAAACGTATTTTGACGACGGATGCAGACGATCGCATGCCGCCACCTGAATCAGAGAAGCACCTGACGCCCGCTCAGAAGGACCTGCTTCAACGATGGATCCAACAAGGAGCAGAATACGCGGAGTATTGGGCCTACGTTCCACCGAGGCGACACGCTGTCCCAGATGTCGGCGATTCAAAATGGCCGATAAACTGGATCGACAATTTCATCCTCTCGCGACTCAAGGAGGAAGGCGTTCAACCGTCTCCCGAAGCCCATCGCACCACTTTGATACGTCGGTTGACGTTTGATCTGACCGGTTTGCCGCCAAGTCCGAATGAAGCTGACGCATTGAGACGCGGCGATGACCCAAAAGCCTATGAGCAGGCGGTGGATCGCCTGCTCGATTCGGAACGCTTCGGCGAGCGTCTTGCGATGTACTGGCTCGATTTGGTGCGCTATGCGGACACGGTCGGATATCACGGGGATCAGACGCATGCGATCTCGCCGTATCGCGACTATGTGATCGATTCCTTCAATCGCAACAAACCGTTCGATCAATTCACCCGCGAGCAACTGGCCGGAGACCTCCTGAAGAACCCGACCTTGGAACAAAAGATTGCCACTGGATACAATCGGCTGTTGCAGACATCGCACGAAGGCGGCGTGCAGGAAAAGGAATACCTCGCCATCTACGCGGCGGATCGAATACGAAATTTCTCCTCCGTCTGGATGGGGGCAACCGTCGGATGCGCCCAGTGTCATGATCACAAGTATGATCCCTACACGATCAAGGATTTCTACTCACTGGTCGCCGTCTTCGCCGATGTGGACGAGAACTCCCACCTCAACCCGACGCGCCGACGCGGCCTGGATTTCAACGCCCTGCCCTCCCCGCGTCCGCCGGAGATTCTCGTCGGACCGGAAAAAGAACGCACCAGACTGATCGGGGTAAAAAAGGAGATTGGCGAACTCTCCGCCGCCATCAAGAAAGAGAAGGACAAAGGAAGGAAGGATTCGTTGGGCAAACAACTCAAGACGTTGCAGAACGAAAGCAACGAACTGAAAAAGATGGTTCGTTTGACCATGATTACCGAATCAATAAAGCCCCGGACCATTCGCATCCTTCCGCGCGGCAACTGGCTGGATGACAGTGGTCCGATTGTTCAGCCGGCGATTCCGGAGTTCATGGGCAAAGTTCGTTCAGATGAAGAACGAGCGACCCGACTGGATCTGGCCAATTGGCTGTTGGACACAAAAAACGGCACCGGCGGCCCGACTGCCCGGGTGATGGTGAACCGCCTTTGGTATCTGCTTTTCGGGGTCGGCATCGCAAAGAATCTTGATGACTTTGGAGGTCAGGGTGAACCACCCGTCCATCCCGAACTGCTGGACAATCTCGCCGTTGATTTCGTCGAGACCGGTTGGGACATCAAGCGCGCCATCAAACAGATCGTGATGAGCCGGGCTTACCGGCAGTCCTCGTTGGTGACGGTTGAACTTGCGACGCGCGATCCGTTGAATCGACTGTATGCCCGCCAATCGCGTTATCGAATCGACGCGGAAATGGTCCGGGATACCGCCCTCGCCGTGTCCGGTCTGCTGGTCGAAGAACACGGCGGCTTGCCGGCAAAGCCCTATCAACCACCCGGCTATTACCGGCATCTCAATTTTCCCACGCGCAAGTATCAGGCGGACACCGATCAGCAGCAATGGCGGCGCGGAGTTTACGTTCACTGGCAGAGGCAGTTCCTCCACCCCATGCTCAAGGCGATGGATGCTCCCAGCCGCGAGGAATGCACGGCGGAACGTCCCCGATCCAACACCCCAACCGCCGCCCTGATGCTGTTGAACGATCCCACATTCGTCGAAGCGGCACGAGCATTCGCGACCAGGATTTTGAATGAAGGCGGGATTTCAAACGACTCGCGAATCCGGTTCGCTTTTCGCGAAACCCTTTCGCGAAATCCTGACGAATGGGAACGCGGTCAATTGTCGGCTCTGTTAAAGGACAGCGAAATCGCTTATCGCAAAGACGCCGCCGCCGCGAGGCAGTTGGTTTCGACCGGATTGTCCAAACCGCCCGCGAGTATTGACCCCATCCTGCTCGCCGCGTGGACGACCGTTGCTCGAACCATTCTCAACCTGAACGAAACCATCACGCGCAACTAAGGCCGGATTGTCCAAGGGCTTGCATGAACCAGAAAATACCAGCTTTCGAGGCGATTGGAAGAGTGGCTGACACGTTCGCGGCAAACCCGGAGATCCGTTGGGCGACCGCCAACCGTGGCGCGGGCGTCCCGCCTGCACAAACGGCAGGCCTGCCAATCAAGTCGCACGGACAAGTCCGCATACATCCCGACCAAACGGCCGACCCAAGCAGGCTGGAAGCCTACGCTACGTAAAATTCTGCCATGAACGATCTGCCCCAATTCAATAACTTCATCAACCGCCGGACCTTTCTCGGTCAAGCCGGGCTCTCGCTCGGTTCGGCCGCATTGGCATCAATGACGACCAGCAGTCCTGCCCGCATCGCGCCTGGGCGAACAGATACGCCGCACCTGTTTGGCAAGGCCAAGCGGGTCATCTTTCTCTGCATGGCCGGTGGCCCGTCCCATCTTGAGACGTTTGATTACAAACCGAAGCTCGATGCGATGAACGGGCAACCGATGCCGGAGTCCTACACGAACGGGCAACCCATTGCGCAACTTCAGGGACAGGCGTTGAAGGTGCAGGGACACCTGACCCGGTTCGCGCAGTACGGCCAGAACGGGCAGACCATCTCCGATTTTCTGCCGTGGCACCAGAAGATGGCCGACGAGATTTGTATCGTGAAATCAATGGTCACCGAGCAGATCAATCACGACCCGGCGCATACTTTCATGAACACCGGCACTGCCATCAGCGGACGCCCGTCGATGGGGTCGTGGATCAATTACGGCCTTGGAAGCGAAAGCTCCGATTTGCCGGGATTCGTCGTGCTGACCAGCACCGGCGGACGCAATCCCCAACCCATCGCCCAGCGGCAATGGGGTTCCGGTTTTCTGCCCGGCCGATTTCAGGGCGTGCAGTTCAATTCGGCCGGCGACCCGGTTTACTACGTGCGCAATCCGCAGGGAGTGAGCGCCGGACAACAGCGGCGCGTGGTGGACACCATCCAGGCCATGAATCGCCACCGTAATCAGGTGGTGAAGAATCCCGAAATCGACACCCGCATCTCCGCCTACGAGATGGCATTTCGCATGCAGATGTCGGTGCCGGATTTAATGGATTTGTCCGATGAACCGAAACACATTCTGGACCAGTACGGCGCAAAGCCGGGCGATGGTTCGTTTGCATCGAACTGCCTGCTTGCCCGCCGCCTGGCCGAACGCGGCGTTCGTTTCATCCACCTTTACCATCGCGGTTGGGATCACCACGGCGGTCTGGTCAAGTACATGAACACCTGCTGCGGACTGACTGATCAACCGGCGTTCGCGCTTATTCGTGATCTGAAGCAGCGCGGTATGCTGAATGAAACTCTCATCATCTGGGGTGGCGAATTTGGTCGCACGCCGATGTTTCAGGGCAAAGGCGGCGCGGGACGGGATCATCACATCAAGGGATTCTCCATGTGGCTGGCCGGTGGCGGCATCAAGGGAGGAATCAGTTACGGCAACACCGATGAACTGGGGTACAACTCGGTCGAGAATGTCGTCCATGTCCGCGATCTGCACGCGACCATGCTTCACCTGCTGGGTCTCGATTACAAAAAGTTCTCCGTCAAGTTTCAGGGGCTCGACATGCGCCTCACCGGTGTTGAACCCGCCAGTGTGCTTCGGCCCATACTCGCTTGAACCCGACACGGAATCCCACTCGTGTCGCAAGACGGTGAGGATTTCGTCACCATTTCAGTCAGACTGAATCCATTCAGTAGATACGGCGGGAGCGCGGCATCCAAGCCGCAGAAGCGTCCGAAAGAAGGCGGCGTCTCCGCACTCACCGCCGGAGCCGAAACCCCTCACCATCTCGGGTTTATCGATCCCTGGTTCAAAACCTCGCGAGCTGATTGGCAAATCCACGCTACTGCGGAATGAATTCCGCGCTCCGGGGGCAGTGCGCGGATGCGCCCACCGGCATCTTCTCCATGAACCGGATGACGGAGCGCCGGCTTGCAGCCGGCTTAAACCGTTGTCTGTCAACGAGAGGTCTCCGGTCGAAATCCAATCGTACGGGACAACGGCAGCGAATAAGCCGGCAACATGCCGGCGCTCCGGTTCAGGGGTTCAAAGCGCGAATCCTTCGGGGAAATCTCCCCATGAACCGGGACGCCCCCTCACCCCATCCCTCTCCCCCGATGGGGGAGAGGGTGCCCGACTTGTCGCGCCGAAGCTGCGCGGTGCGGCTCTGCCGCGCTGGGTGTCTTGGTGTTGACTCGTGGTTTCTTGACTACATCATTCCGTTAAGGTTTCCCAATGCCTTCCTTTCGTCCGTCGGCGAGTCCTCAAGGAGGAAAACCAAAACTCAGTTTCACGGCGGCATACTCCGGATGAACTGTTCCATCCTGCCGGCGAATGATGAGTGCTGGTTCGTGCCAGGTCTGATGATGCATTGATTCCGGCAGGTCGCAGCAACGCATCATGACAGATAATCCCAACAGTGGCGGTTCTCCTTCCCGCAGGACAATCGGCCGGTGGCGCACAATAGTGAGGCCGGCATCACGAGCCGCGTTCACGACCCGGAGTTCCTGATCGGTCGGATTTACAGGAAACACGCAGGCAAAGATTCCGCCGGTTTGCAGATGGGCAGCAGCGGTTATGCAGTAATCGGCGATCGTACCGCGCAACTCGAAGCGGCAGGCAATTTTCTGCGGATGATCGCCTTCGACACCGGAACCGGGCGGAAAGTAAGGCGGGCTGCCGAGCACGAGATCGAATCGCTCATCGGGTTTCAGGATTCTCTCGTCCCGAAAATCGCCTTCACGGATATCGAACCGATCTTCCAGCCCGTTCCAGCGAATCGACTTGCGGGCCAGTTTAACGCTCTCAATCTGCGCCTCAACCGTGACGACCTTGGTTCCGGGTAATCGCCAGGCAGCCACCATGGCCACCGTGCCGATTCCACTACCGAGATCGAGAATCGTTTCCGCACGGGGACACCAGGACGTGCCATACCAGCCAGTCAGAATGTCATCGGTCGAGTAGCGGTGCCCTTTGCGCAGTTGAAAGATGCGGAAATGCCCGCACAACACGTCCATCGTTTCATCCTCGGCGACCGGCAATTGCGGATCGTCCGCCTGACCCGGCACTCGTGGCCCCGGATTGGCATACCCACGAAAGTGGGTCTTCGGTGAAATGTCTTTTAAGCGGCCAGCCATGATGACTGCGGTTCCTCATACGTTGTTGGGTGAACGTTCGCAAGCCGCTAACGCCGGCGACTCGATCCGTAACGATGCCAACGGCGCGCGGTATTCATACCACAGCAACATGGTATTTTGATTGCCCGGTGGAGCGCGGACGCCTACGTCCGCATGTCCCCAGCAACGTTTCCGGGGGACGTGGGTGGTCGCGCTCCAATAGTCAGTCCATCGAGGGAGTCCACGAGTCACGGACTCGCGATTTGTTCCCGCGAACTCGGATTCCCCATCGCCCGCCCTTCAGGCACCCTCTCCATGAACCGGGTGACGGAGCGCCGGCTTGCAGCCGGCTTAGACTATTGTATGTCAACGAG
>CALBIE010000233.1 GCA_937893495.1 uncultured Verrucomicrobiales bacterium
CGGCGGGATTGGAGTTTTTTGAAAAACAGATTCGTCCCATTCTGGTCGAGAATTGCTACGTAAACGGGTCGGTTCTTGACTATTGATACAAGCGTTCGGGTTTCCCAAATGTCCGGTCTTCGATTCGAGTCAGCCATCAGGAAAGCGGCGCAGCAGCGCACGCACTCCAAGACCTGGCGGAAATCCGTGCTCTCCGTTTATGGGCGGGCAGGTTCTCGACATTTGACACCGCCTTGGATTCCGGGCGAAGGCAACCAACGTGATTTCCTCAGCCGAGAACCGCCGTTGCAATCGACGGCATCCAAAGTTCCGTCGAGCCGGAGCATTCCAGAACTCTTCCGCAACAACGAAAAAGTTTCCCGGCAATCGTAAGCAGTTCTGTGCCTATTCCTGGCAAGTGAAGGTTTCTCTCCAACTCCGCGCTTTGCGGGGATGAATGTTGAAGGCATAGTGTCGTCTCAGTTGATTCCATGACGACCCGGCACAAATCGATGACCACCCGACTGGCGACCATTGCCGCAATGCTCGTTGCGACCTATTGCAGCCGAGCGGCAACGGAACCGGCGGGATTGGAGTTTTTTGAAAAACAGATTCGTCCCATTCTGGTCGAGAATTGTTACGAATGTCATTCGGCCGGTAGCAAAAAGCTGAAAGGTGGATTGCATTTGGATTCCCGAGTCGGAGTGCTCCGGGGCGGCGATTCCGGGCCGATCATCAAGTCGGGCAAACCGGGCGAGAGCCGAATGATTGAAGCAATTCGGTACCAGAATCGGGATTTGCAAATGCCGCCGAAGAATCCGCTGGAGGCCTCCGAGATTTCCGCGTTGGAAAAGTGGGTCGCGATGGGAGCGCCCGATCCTCGCGAGGAGATTTTGGCGGTTGCCACGAAGGCGTCGGGAATGAGTCTCGCGGAGGGAAGAAAATTCTGGGCCTTCCAACCCGTCGCCAATCCGCCGGTGCCGGAATTGAAGGGCGGGAAAACGAACGCCCCATCGCCGATCGACGCTTTTATTGTTACTCGCTTGCGCGAGGCAGGTCTGACGCCGGCGCCCCCGGCCGATAAGCGCACTCTCATTCGTCGTGCCACGTTTGATTTGATTGGCCTGCCACCGACCCAGGCGGAGGTTGATGCGTTTGTGGCCGATTCATCTCCCGATGCCTTTGGAAAAGTGATCGATCGCTTGCTCAAGTCACCGCACTACGGCATCCGCTGGGGACGACATTGGCTGGACGTGGCGCGTTACGCGGATTCCAACGGGCTGGACGAGAACCTCGCCTATGGCAACGCGTGGCGCTATCGCGATTACGTCGTCAATAGCTTCAACGATGACAAGCCCTACAATCGATTCGTCGTCGAGCAGGTGGCCGGCGATCTTTTGCCGGGAGCGAATCAGGAAACAAAAACCGCCACGGGGTTTCTCGCGCTGGGCGCCAAGGTGCTTGCGGAGAAGGACCTCGATAAGCTGACGATGGATGTGGTGGACGAACAGATTGACACCGTCGGCAAGGCGTTCATGGGGCTGACGCTTGGATGCGCCCGCTGTCACGATCACAAATTCGATCCCATTTCGCAGAAGGACTATTACTCACTGGCAGCCATCTTCAAAAGCACGCGCACGTTTGCCGACGAGGGTCGCGGCGCTATCAAGTATTGGTACGAACATTCCTTCGCGACCGAGGAGGAACTGAAAAAAATCAAGGAAACTGACACGGTGCTGGCGAAGAAGAAGGCGGCGGCATCCAGTTTCAAGAGCGCGGAGACAGTTCGCCTGCGCGGACTCGCCCGCGCGAAGGCGACGGAGTATTTAATGGCCGCAACCCGGTTCTCGCCGGGGGCTTCATTGGAAGAGGTGGCTGCGGTGGCTGAACCGTTGAGATTGCATTCGCGCGTGCTGCATCATTGCCGGCTTCATCTCGACTATCATCGAGACGATCCGTTCTTCGGGTCTTGGCATCAATTTGCCGGTGATACCAATGCCATTGCCCGGCATTACCGCCCTCTGTTCGCCGAAGCAGACGAAGCATTTGCGGCGGCACGGAAAAAGGATCCCAAAGCGAAAACACTCGCGGACAAGCAACTCGAACTGGCCCGAGCGGCCCTGTACGACTTGTCCGGCTTTATCGCAATTCCCGCGATTACCGCCCATGCGTTTGATGCCGGGAAATTGGCCGAATATGAGCGGCTTGTGGAAGAGGCGCGCGATTTCGAAAGCAAGGCACCCGACCCCTCAGCCGCAATGGGCGTTGCGGATGGCGACATTCTTGAGGAGTTGCCGCTGCATATCCGCGGCAGTCATGTCAATCTGGGTGAACCGGTGAAACGCGAATTTCCCGCAGTGCTGCGATTGTCCGAAGTGCGTCCAATACTCCCGGCGAATCAAAGCGGACGGATGCAACTGGCCGAACGGCTGGCCGACACGCGAAATCCGCTGACCGCGCGCGTTTTCGTCAATCGCGTCTGGCGCTGGCATTTCGGTCGGGGATTGGTGGAGACGACGGAAAGCTTTGGCGTGATGGGAGATCGGCCCAGTCATCCCGAACTGCTCGATTGGCTCGCGCGGCACTTTATGAAATCCGGCTGGAGCGTCAAGCAACTGCACAAGCTGATCATGACGTCCTCGACCTATCAGATGGCGACCGTTCATCCCGTGGCGGAAAGCGCG
The DNA here is from genome assembly GCA_937893495.1 of uncultured Verrucomicrobiales bacterium. GTDB lineage: Bacteria > Verrucomicrobiota > Verrucomicrobiia > Limisphaerales > JAYPXF01 > CALBIE01. The sequence continues at coordinate 2,664 of CALBIE010000233.1, forward strand.
GTGAAGGCGGATCCGGCCAATCGCCTTTGGTGGCGATTTGAAATTCTGCGACTGGAGGCGGAGCAAATTCGCGATAGCATTCTTGCGGTTGCGGGACGCTTGGATGAAACGATCGGAGGCAAGACCATTCCACTGCGCAATCGCCAATTCGTTTTCAACCACACCTCGCAAGACCATACGGGTTATGAACAGCGCCGCCGTCGCGCCATTTATCTGCCCGTGGTTCGGAATCATCTCTGCGAAATCTTTCAGCAGTTTGATTATCCCGATCCGGCCACACCGACGGGTAATCGCGGATCCACCGTGGTCGCGCCACAGGCATTGTTGATGATGAATTCTCCGCTCGTCATGGATTCCGCCGAGGCGATCGCGGAGCGGGTGCTGAAGACTGATGCCGCCAATGACGCCGAGCGAGTCGCGCTGGCGTATCGACAAATCTTCGCCCGGACACCGACCGAGCCTGAACGGAAGCGGGCTGTGAAATTTATCTCGGGACTCATGGGTGAACCGCCCTTGACGGATTCTGCCACCGTGGACGAGGTCGCCATGACGACTTCGCGACGACAGGCCTGGTCGCTGTTTTGCCAGAGCCTTTTGGCGTCCAACGAGTTCATGTATCTGAATTGATGTTTTTGTAAAATGAATGCGTCGGTCTCCCTAACCAAGAAGCCGTGCCCCGGAGCGCGGGTCTGCGACCCGCAGCAACTTCGACGGACACGCCGCGCGCAGTTCGAGCGTGGGCGTTTTCGAGTCCAAACGATGCGGTGGTTGAATTGCCGGCGTGTGGGCAGGCAATGTGTTCTTTCCCCTCACCCTAGCCCTCTCCCTTGGGAGAGGGAAAAGCAAAGAATGCCGCATATTCCATGAATACATGCGGTTCAAATACCAGTTCGCTTCACGTTCCTCCTCTCCTCGAGGGAGAGGACCGAGGTGAGGGGGAACTGCGCATTCGCTTGCGCAAAGGTCATCGCGTGCACCTCAATTTCGTGAACTGATGATGTCAAACATTACCCAGCTTTTAAATCGCCGACAGATGCTTCACCGAAGTGCGGTGGGGTTTGGAAATCTCGCCTTTACCGCAATGCTTGGCATGGAGGCGGGAAGGAACCGCGCGAGTGCGAGTGACAATCCGTTGGCAGCCAGGCAACCGCATATTGGTGCGCGCGCCAAGCGCGTGGTTTTCCTGTTCATGAAGGGCGGCCCTTCTCATGTAGACACGTTCGACCCCAAGCCGTTACTGGATCGCGACCATGGCAAACCACCGCCGTTCGATCTCCCGCGCGTCACGTTTGCCGCGCAGGGAAATCTATTGAAATCGCCGTGGACTTTTCAACAGCATGGCCAGAGTGGTCTGCCGGTCAGCAGCCTGTTTCCCAACGTCGCCCAATGCGCGGATGACCTCTGTATCCTTCGCTCGGTGCACGGAACCAATCCCTCCCATGGCGGCGCACTGCTCAAACTGCACACCGGCAGCGATAATTTTATTCGCCCCGGCATGGGCGCTTGGGTCGTGTATGGACTGGGAACAGAGAATGAAAACCTGCCGGCGTTTATTACGATTTGCCCGACGCTCGCGCATGGTGGCGTGACCAACTGGGGTGCGCAGTTTCTTCCCGCTTATTGCCAGGGCACACCAATTGGCAATGCCAGCCTGCCCGCAATCCAGGCGCGGGTGAAAAATATTCGCAACGACCGTATCACCCCGCAGCTCCAACGGCGTCAACTTGATTTGATTGCCGCGATGAATCGGGATCATCTTCAGTCCAGCACTGCGGATCGTGCTTTGCTGGGGCGTTTGAATTCCTTTGAACTCGCCTATCGCATGCAGACCGCCATGCCGGATGCGCAGAATGTCTCCGGCGAATCGGATGCGACGAAAAAACTTTACGGGATTGACGATCCCGTGACTGAGGATTTCGGCCGGCAATGCCTGATGGCGCGGCGGTTTCTCGAGCGCGGCGTGCGCTTTGTGCAGGTAACTCACAGTGACAGCGAAGTCCAATGGGATCAGCACGGCAATCTATATCAGGGCCACACCAAGAACGCCGCCGAGGTGGACAAGCCGATTGCGGGATTTTTGAGAGACCTCAAGGCACGCGGCTTGCTTGATGACACGCTGGTGATGTGGGGCGGCGAATTCGGTCGGACGCCGACGGCTCAGGGAACGGATGGGCGCGACCACAATCCGCACGGATTCACGATGTGGTTTGCCGGGGCGGGGGTAAAGGGCGGCACCGCGTATGGCTCGACCGATGACTACGGCTATTACGCGCAGGAGAACAAACTGCATGTCCACGACCTTCACGCCACGATGCTGCACGCGCTGGGATTGGAGCACACTCAGTTGACCTTCCGTCACGCCGGTCGCGACCATCGCCTGACCGATGTGCATGGCGAAGTGGCGCACGACATTTTTGCGTGATCACCGCGGTGGGGCGAAGGTCCTCCTGAGCCCTGAATTCAACTCCGAAGGAGTATGGGAAGTTACCGCAATCCCTCCCGAAACCGATTACGGGAAGGTTCGTTCCTGGAAACCGCGCATACCGTCCCCCAACCGCCTGAAGGCGGGACTCCGAACGCGCGCCCCATTCCCCGCTACAATTTCGCGAGTCCGCGCCGCGAGGGAAACCTTCGGCGCGAGGGCGCACCGAATGACAGCCGAGGCGGCTGTGCTCCCCGGAAGCTACTGCATCGTTTCGGCGAACACGGTCAGGGATGGGGATGGAGCGCGGAATTCATTCCGCAGAAGTGTCCGTGTTTCATCGCGGCCACCGCACTCCAAGGGCGCTATGGAGTGCGCCGGCTCGACGGCGCTTTGGATACGGTGGCTCGGGAGCGAAGCGCCCGGAAGGCTCGTGGTGTTGCGAAGCCCGCCCCGAGAACCGCCATTTCCGTTGCACATCCGCGGACTCCTCCACAATATCGCGTCATGAAATCTGTTGTCCCGGAGCTGCTCTGCTGTCTGGTTGTCTGGAATTTATCGATGGGTCTGTGCTCTGCGGCGGTGACCCAATCGCCGAATGTTTTCCGCGCCGGCGCTTGCGCCATCGACATCACACCAAAACAGTTGCCGGTGATCGTGAACGGCGGATTTCGCGAGGCGACCAGCAACACGGTCTTCGACCGGTTGCATTCCCGCAGCCTGGTGCTGGACGACGGCACGGAACGGATTGTGATTGCGGTTGTGGACAGTTGCATGGTGCCGCGCGATTTGCTGGACGCCGCGAAAGCCATTGCGAGCAAGGCGACCGGTATTCGTATGGACCGGATGTTGATTTCCTCGACCCACACTCATTCGGCTCCGGCCGCGATGGCGTGTCTTGGCAGCGATGCAGACCCGAATTACGTCAAGGCGCTGCCCGGTTTGATTGCGGAGGGAATCGTCCGGGCGAACAGCCGGTTGAAACCGGCGAGAGTTGGCTGGGCGGTCATCGACGCACCGGACCACACCAATTGTCGGCGTTGGATTCTGCGACCCGATAAAATGAGGACCGATCCGTTCGGCGAGAAAACCGTTCGAGCGCACATGCATCCGGGGCACCAGAATCCGTCGTTCATCGGACCTTCCGCTCCCGTGGATACCGGATTGTCCCTGCTTGCCGTGGAGACCACCGATGGCAAGCCGCTGGCGATGTTCGCGAATTTTTCGATGCATTATTATGGCGCGGCGGCGTTGTCGGCCGATTACTGCGGCGCGTTTCCGGAGGAGTTTGGGAAGTTGATCAATGCCGGTGACGGCAAATCCGGTTTCATCGCCGCGATGACGCAGGGAACCAGCGGTGATATGCAATGGATGGACTACAGCAAGCCGCGTCCGCAGCGTGATGTTCGGAAATACTCCGCCGAGCTCGCCGGTATCGCGCGTCAGGCCTACAAGAACATTGAGTATCGCCCGTGGGTTTCGCTGGCCATGGCGGAGGCCAAACTGAAGTTGCGCCGTCGGGTTGCCGATGAATCCCGTCTCGAATGGGCGCGCAAGATTGCGGCGACACTGGTGAATCGCAAACCGACCTCGCAGCAAGCGATTTACGCCCGCGAACAGATGATGATTGCCGCCGACCCGGAGCGCGAGTTGATTCTGCAGGCCGTTCGCATTGGAGATCTCGGCATCACGGCAATTCCGAACGAAGTCTATTCGATCACCGGCTTGAAGCTCAAGGCGTTGAGTCCCTTGCGACCGACCTTCAACATCGAACTGGCCAATGGCGGCGAAGGTTACATTCCGCCGCCGGAGCAGCATGACCTCGGCGGTTACACCACGTGGGAAGCACGCACCGCGTCTCTGGAAACCAATGCCGAACCGAAGATCGTTGAGGCATTGCTCGGCCTGCTGGAAAAAGTATCCGGCAAATCGCGCCGTCCGTTTGTGGAATCGCCAAGTCGCTACGCCAACGCCGTCCTGGCCGATAAACCGATTGCTTATTGGCGAATGGGCGAGTTGGCGGGCACGGAGGTGGCCGATTCTTCCGGCAGTGGACATCGCGCCAAACTGGAATCCGGATTTGCACTTCACCTCGAAGGACCGCCCGGTGAGGGTTTCTGCGCCGCGGGTGACATCAATCGCTCGGTTCAGTTGGCTGGCGGAAAACTGAGCACCGGCATTCCGGAACTTCCCGCCACCAATACGATTGAATTCTGGTTCTGGAACGGTTTGCCCGCGTCCGTGCGCGAAATCACCGGAGTACTGTACTCGCGCGGCTCGGAAACGTTGGCATTGGTCCGCAGCGGCAAGTCAGATGAAACGGTGCTTCAGTTGACGTTGGCCGGTCGCCGTACGGTTCGTCTCAGTGGAATAACGCCGCTGTCGCCAAAATCATGGCATCACGTCGCCCTTGTTCATGATGTCGGCGGCACGTCGCTTTGGTTGGACGGAAAGGAGGAGCTTGCGACGAAGATTGAAACGGCTGATCACTCTCGAGTTGTCGGAAAAGTGGTTTTCTTTGGCGGCGATCAATCGGACGCAGCAAACTTCGAGGGACGAATCGATGAGGTGGCCATTTATGACCGGGCTTTGTCGCCAAAGCAGATCGCACAGCGAGTGCAACTGTCCGGCCTCAGCGAATGGCGCGAAGAGCAACGCATTCAGGCGCGCAAGGAAATCGAGGAACGGGCACGCCAGATCGCGGGGCCGACGTGGGCAGGCGGTTACGGGGAAAAGATTCTCGCAATGAAGCCGGCGGTTTACTGGCCGTTCGATTCGGTGGAAATCGGCAAAGTCGCTGATGCCGGATCGCGTAAACTGCCGGGCCTGATTGACGGTGCCGTAGAGACGGTTGCAAGCCATCGTGAATTGTTTCGATCTTCGAAACCGGCTGCGCCCAATCTCGGCGCATGGTTTCGCGGTGGGCGCGTCAAAGCGAACGCGAAGCCATTGCCGATGGATTACAGCGTCAGTGTCTGGTTTCGGAACGACCAGCCCAACAACTCGCGGTCGGTGACCGGCTACTTCTTTTCGCGCGGACCGGATGGCGACCGCATGTGCCCGGGCGATCATCTCGGCATTGGCGGGACCTATCAGAATAATCTGATCGGGAAACTGATCGTCTTCAATGGCAACCGGTTGGATCAGGTGGTGGCCGGAAAGACGACGATTCAAACCGGCACCTGGAATCATGTCGTGATGGTTCGGAAAGGCGACCACGTGACCGCCTATCTCAACGGCAATCCAAAACCGGAAATCAATGCCGAGCTGCCGGCATCCATCGACGCGAAGGAAACCCGCATCTACTTCGGTGGCCGCAATGACAATTTTTCCAACTTGAACGGTTACCTCGATGAGGTGGCGGTGTTTGATAGAGCCCTTACTGCGAACGAAGCGCAGACGCTCTACCAGAACGCGGGCATCAAGGCACCGACTTTGCCGATGGCCCAGGCGATTGTGCCGCTTGATTCCGAGCCGCTCGCGCCATCCTCCGCGTTGCGCGCCATCAAGGTGCGGGATGGATACACGGTGGAACTGGTCGCGTCAGAACCACTCGTCAAGGATCCGGTCGCCGTCGACTGGGGAGCAGATGGGCGATTGTGGGTTGCCGAAATGGCGGATTATCCGAACGGCATGGATGACAACGGCAAACCGGGAGGCCGCATCCGGGTGTTGAAGGACACCAACGGCGACGGGCGCTACGATCAGTCCACCGTTTTTCTCGAAGGACTCAACTTTCCCAACGGTGTCATGGCCTGGCAACGGGGCGTGCTGATTACTGCCGCGCCGGCAATTCTTTATGCCGAGGACACCGATGGCGACGGCAAGGCCGATTTTAAGAAGGTGATGTACCAGGGATTCTTTGAGGGGAATCAACAGTTGCGGGTGAACGGTTTGCGCTGGGGATTGGATAATTGGATCTATTGCGCCAGTGGAAGTCATCGCGCCGGTTATGGCGGCAAGGTGATGATCCGGTCCCACAACGGCAAGTCTTACGAGGTGGGCAGCCACGATTTCAAGATTCGGCCGGAGACCGGCGAGTTGGTGCCCGTGTCCGGGCCATCGCAATACGGTCGCGACCGTGATGACTGGGGGAACTGGTTCGGCGAGCAAAACAGTTATCCCATGTGGCATTACGTGATTGAGCAGAACTACCTGCAACGTAATCCGGAGGTTGCTTTTGACTCTCCCAAACTGGTTCTTACCGAGCGCAATCCGAAGGTGTATCCGGCGAAATCACCGCAGAAAAGATTTCACAGCTTTGACCAGTCCGGGCGTTACACATCCGCTTGTTCAGCCATGGTCTATCGTGATGATTTGTTGTTTGGTGCTGGTGAGGTGACCCACGGGTTCACCTGCGAACCGTTCCACAATCTGGTGCAGCATCATTTGCTCGTCGACTCGGGCGTGAGCTTCAAACTCAGTCGCGATCCGGCCGAAAAAGAATTGGATTTTTTTACCTCCACCGATCGCTGGTGCCGCCCGGTGCAGGCGCGAACGGGACCCGATGGCGCGTTGTGGGTCGTGGACATGTATCGCTACATGATTGAGCACCCGCAATGGCTGCCGCCGAACGGCAAAGAGGAGTTGCGACCGCATTATCGGGCCGGCGATGATCGCGGGCGAATCTATCGGATTTATCCGAAGTCGAAATCGCCGCGTTCAGTTCCGACACTCGGTGATCGGTCAACGGCGCGTCTGGTCGAATCATTGGGTGATTCAAATGGCACGGTTCGCGATCTCGCTCAACGGATCCTCATTGATCGTAAAGATGCCGAATCCGTCGGAGCGCTCAAGCGACTGGCCGGGAAGGGCGACCTTCCGCAGGGGCGCCTGCAGGCGCTTTGCACGCTGGAGGAAATCGGGCGATTGGATGCTTCCACGCTGACCGGCGCTTTGCGGGATTCGCATCCCGGCGTACGGCGGCACGCCATTCGACTGCTGGAGACGTTGCCGAAAGCAGCCCTCAGCGAAGTCGTCACCGAAACCGACCTGCTGTTGCGCGAGTCTGATTCAAAAGCCCGGCTGCAACTGGTGCTGACGCTCGGCGAATTAAAGGAACCAAGGTTTGGTGAAGCCCTCGCCCGGATGGCCATGCGTGAAGCGGGTGACCCGTTCGTGCAGGCGGCCATCCTGAGCTCCGCCCCGGCGCATTATGATTCGCTGGTCGCGGCCGCTACGGCGAGTGGTGACCTGGAACATCCGTTGTTCTTTGAATTGTTGCGCATGGGCTTGAAGCGTCCGGAAGGATTGGCCGCTATGCTGGAGGTGCTGGTGAAGCCCGACGCCGGTCGCTACTCGGTTGACCAGTTCCGGTTGCTGGCGCGTTGGCTGGAATCGCTGGCCCGCGAATCGCTGACGCTGGACAAAATTGCCCGGGGCAAACCGGCGATTGGCGCGACCGTTGCGAAAGTTGAATCCATGTTGGACGCGGCGCGCGCCGTTGCGTTGAACGGACAATCTGCTGTAGTGCTGAGGACCGCGTCACTTCAATTGCTGGGCAAACAGCCGGACCGCCGGACCGCAGACCTGGCAACCCTGGCCGGGCTGTTGAATCCGTTGAATTCCAGCGAGATTCAACGTGCGGCGGCGACGGTCATGATTAGGGGATGGAAAGTCGGCGCGATGAGCGAGCTGAACGCGCATTGGGCTGCGCTGCTGCCCGGTCTTCGCCAATCGGTCATTGATGAACTGCTTTCGCAAATGACCACGATTGGCGCGCTTTTGCAGGCGATCGAATCCGGGCGAATATCCGTAGCCGATTTGAATGCCTCGCAGCGGCAGCGTTTGCTCAAGCACAAAGATGCCGCATTGCGAAAGCGGGCCGCGGGAGCCTTGAAAGTGGCGGGCAATGCGGATCGGCGCAAGGTAGTGGAGCAGTACCGTCCAGCGTTGAATCTCAAGGCAGATTTGGTGAATGGCAAAGCCGTTTTCGGTCGCTTGTGTTCGGTTTGCCATCAGCCGCCGCAGGGCGAACCCGTGGGGCCGGATCTGCGTTCCATCACGGACAAGTCGCCCGAGGGTTTGCTGACCGCGATTCTCGATCCGAACGATTCCAGTGATCCCCGTTACCTGGCCTATTCGATTGACCTGAAGGACGACACTTCGCTGGTGGGGCGGATTGTGTCCGAAACGGGTTCAAGCCTGAAGCTGTTGGCTGCCGACGGTAAGAGCCAGTCCATCCTGCGCAGCCAAATCGCCAATCTGCAAGGCAGCCGCCTGTCGTTGATGCCCGAGGGTCTGGAAGCCGGATTGACCCCGCAGGAATGCGCGGATGTGATTGGATACGTGCAAAAAGGATTGGGCCAATAATTCAGCACGATGCTGACAAACGTTTCCAATACCGGGCTGAAAGCCCGATGATGACATCAGATGCGCCTGCCCTGGCAATAAAGCAAGGCATTCGAACGAATCGATTGCTGGTTTTGGAACTATTTGCCAAACTGATGTTTGCAAGTACCCTTGCCTCCACATGGAGTCCTGAATTCATCATCAAGCAAGATGAAGATCACGTATCGAAACCAATCCAGCGCAGTAATTGTCACCTCAATGGTGTATGGCGCAGCGTTGATCGTTTGGCGGGTGTTGGAAATAAAGTTCGATTGGAGCATGGGGCATGGGGCATGCTGGAATTTTCGGATCAATCAAGCTTTGGCGTGAAATCATTTCGCTCTCTGCAATTTTGATTATATGGAGTTTGGCCCTATTGGTGGCCGGAGCGAAACGGCGTGAGACGAAGATGGTAAAATGGCTCGCCGGCGGCCTGGTTTTTTGACTGCGGTTACTGCCGGGCTCCTTTTGAACCCGTATTCGAATTGAGCGACGGACGGAGAATCGCGGGTGCGACGCCTGATTAAAAGCGGACTCGCCGACAAAGGCTTATTTCCTCCCAATCGCCGAGGTAATCTCCTCCTTCCAGGCAGGCAGGTCATTGACTCGCCAAGCGATTGCGTCCGCATTGCCGTCTGCGTCCGTGAAATCGACCTTCAGCATCGGCCGGACGGTGCCTTGTCCACCCGATCTTCTAGTCTCGCCAACTTCCTTGATCGACGCAACCGGTATCGGCAACAGTTTGTTGCCGAGCACGCGTTCAAAGTAGAGTTCGTCATCGGTGAGAACCAGATATCCCCTGCCGCGAAAATGGGAATATCCGTCCAATTCCTGGGCGATAAATATGGCCACCTTGTCCACGAGTCGAATCTTCGCCGTCGCGAATCTCTCCTGAAAGTTCGCTTCGAGGCGGCATTGACCGCGATACAATCTGACGAAGAACCAGACGACCGATGCTGATGCGATACAGGACGCGAGGATTACCAGAATCGTATTCGTCATACAGCTTCCGCCTGAAGGTTGACTGGTTGAAGAAACGCGATGCGGATGAACATGTAAACGACAATTCATCCCCTGAGTCCGATTCGGGAAGACCAACCGTCCATCGACTCAAGTAAAAACTCGATGGCAATGTTTCAATTTACCGTTCACGCTCTGGCAGTGTCTGCAAGAATGGTAAAACGAGATTCATTCATCGCTCTTGGCGCAGCCGTAATTGCTATTGCGTCGCAGTCGTCCGCCTCACCGCCGTGGCATCATATTGATCTGGCAAGCAACTCGCCGGCGAATGGGTCGATGACGCGGGTGTATGGCTCAACCGGGCAGGGCAACTTCGGCGTGCCGGTCTGTGGCGGACACGATTGCAATGGCGACGGGTTCAGAGATTTTGCCTTCGCGCAACTGGTGGCCGATCCGCTGCAACGCACCAATGCGGGCATGGTCACGCTCCTGTTCGGCAACGGACAGATTGGCGCTGCGATCAATACTGTCGGCTTTACGAACTCCATTCTTAAAATCATCGGCGATCAGCCGTATGAAACCACGGGCACGGAGATCTGGATGGATGACATCACCGGCGACGGGATCGGCGATCTGCTGATTGGCCGACAGAACCATTCGCCGGACACCAATGCTCCGGGAGCCGGGGCGCTGACCATTCTGGTCGGGAGTTCAAATCTGACGGCCTATGCCCAGGCATTGAGTTACTTCGATTTGCGCAATCCGCCGACGAACGTGGCTGTCATCACCATTCACGGGGCGGCGGCGTATGACCGGCTCGGGATCTGGTTTCGCACCGGCGACATTGATGGCGATGGCATCAGCGATTTCGTCGTAGGCGCGGATGAGCGGGATGAACCGAACAGCTCCATCAGCGAGAACAGCGGCGCGCTTTACGTTTTTCGCGGAGGTGCGCATTGGAACAGCGGCTTGACGAATGTGAATCTGGCGGAATTCGGGCAGCCGTCGTTTCCGGCGGCGTTGAAGACCAATGTCGCACTGATACTTCCTCCGGCGAATTCCGCCAACGCGCATTTTGGCGCGACCTGTCAGGTGGCGGACCTGGATGGGAACGGACGCGCCGAAGTCTTTGTGGCAGCGACGCTCAACCGTGCGGGAGCGGGCCTGCGTTTGCCGAATGCCCCGGCCGGGACCGGTGTGGCGACCGGGGGATTCATTCGTGGTTCGCTCTTCATCATCTGGGATGAGAATTTTCCGGCCTTCGGTTGGCCGGAGGGTTATCAGTTTCGAGCTGACCAGCCCCCCATCGGACAGTTTACACGGATCAATGGCGGTCTGAACGATTTCAATTTCGGTGAGGAGATTCTGGCGGGTCGCGATTATAGTGGAGACGGGTTTGCGGATTTGTTTGTCGGCGATCTCACCGGCACGTCACCGAATGGCGGGGCGGCGGGACTCGGTTATGTATTCTGGAATGCTTCCCTCTTGCGCGGGCTGTCGTTCGGTATTGCGGTGCCGCCCGCCAACATCAACTTTACGACAATCCATGGCCCGGCAGGTGGAGCCATCGGCGCCGACACGGTGGCTGATGGCGACTTTGACAACGACGGTATCGCCGACCTTGCGGTAGGAAATCCCCACGACACTCCGAAGGGGCGATTGAGTGCGGGAACGGTTCACATTTTCTTCGGGCAACCGGGCGGCTGGCCGGCGGTCATCGATTTGAAAAATGATTCGCGCGTGGGATTCGGCCTGCCGCCTGCCGCACAGATGCGCATCACGCAGATCGACGCGGCCAATGGACTCGTGGGCGGCAACGGACCGGACACGCTCTGCTACAGTGCGGCATCGGGTGACATCAACGGCGATGGCGTGGACGACTTGATCATCAACGAAATGATTGGCGATGGCATCAGTCCGGGCACGGTGGATGTGGGCAATCTGCTGATCTTCAATGGCCCATCACTGGCGACGCCCCGTTCCCCGTCCCTCGGTAGCCTGCCGCCGGCATTGTCCTTCTCATCCCGTGGATCCACTGACGCAAACTCCGCGGCGAAGATCCTGATTATCAGTAACGCGAGTCCGTCCTCGATCACCATTACCAATCTCGGATTGGAGCAAGCGAACACGAACGCGTTCATGATTACGTCCGATTCCGGCGAGACGACGCTGGCCAGTGGAATGACGCGCAATCTGATGATTCAGTTCGGCGGGGTGAATGTGGGATTGCAGACCGACAACCTGCGGGTGGATCAATCGGGTGGTGCTTTACCCCTCCGGATTGGTCTAGCCGGCGCGGCGTATGATTCGGCCGTTCGTCCGACCGTGAGTGGAGGAGGTCTTTCCAATGCGCCGTTCGTGGTGCGATTCAGTTCACAGCGTGGATTGCGGTATGATCTGGAACGCAGCACCAACCTGAACAGCTGGTCGGCAATTCGGACGAATTTGACCGGAACCGGAGGACCAGTAGCACCCGAAAGAGTTCTACCCGACGGTCCTTCGCAGTTCTTTCGCGTGCGAAAGATACCCTGAATTACTGGATGTTGATTCGTGACCCGTCGATGGAGGGAGGGAACCGGTTGGCTTGCCATTTGTGGACGCACAGGGAGTGGAACCCTCATAAATAGAGGTGAATTTCACTTGGCCTGCGGACAGTCTAAACGACCGTTTTTACGTGTTTTCTATAGACTGAGATGAACGATTTCGAGCCAACCAATCTTTCCCGGCCAGCGGCCCTGTTTCCCGTCATTGCCGCTTGTCTGCTCGCGATCAGTCCTGCGACTGGCAATACCGGGCAGGCACCACTTCATCAACGGATTGACGAACAGCTTCAGAAAGAATCCGTAACCCCACTGGCCGGTACCACCGGTGACGAGGATTTTGTTCGCCGGGCATACCTTGATTTACACGGGTTCATTCCCACAACTGATCAGACTCGGAGTTTTCTCGCAGATGAATCTTCGGACAAGCGGGCCAAGCTGGTTGATGAGTTGCTCGCGAAGCCGGAGTTCCATCGCCACATGGCACGGTCGTTTGACATCATGCTGATGGAGCGACGCAAGGAGACACACGTGAAGACCGACCCGTGGCGCGATTTTCTTTTCGCAGCCTTTGCCAGGAACGAGCCGTACAATGAACTGGCGCGTGACGTCCTGGCGGCTGATGGGGTTGATAAAGACAAGCATTCACTGGCGCGATTTTATCTCGATCGGGAAGCCGAACCGACGGCGTTGACGCGCGACATCGGGCGAATCTTTTTCGGCATGGATCTGCAGTGTGCGCAATGTCACAACCACCCGCGCATCGATGACTATTTGCAACGCGACTATTACGGCATCAATGCCTTCGTGAATCGGACGTCCTTGTTTCGCCCCGACAAAAAGAAGCCGGCGGTGCTGGCGGAAAGCGCCACCGGAGATTCGGATTTCAAATCAGTCTTCACCGGTGTTGAGGGAACGAGCCGTCCGCGGCTTCCCGGCGGAAAGGAAGTGGTTGAGCCAGTCATGGCGAAGGACAAGGAATGGAAGGTCAAGCCGGACAAGAAGAAGAAAACCCTTCGCCCCATTCCCGCTTATAGTCGGCGCGAGAATCTGCCGAAGCTGATCGTCGAGGGGACCAACGAGGCGTTTCGGCATAATATCGTGAACCGCTTGTGGGCTCACATGATGGGACGGGGACTCGTTGAGCCGCTGGATTTTCATCACTCGGGCAATCCACCGACTCATCCGGAATTGCTCAAGCTGCTGGCAGTTGAATTTGCCGTGATGAAATTTGACGTGAAAAATTTTCTCCGGGAACTGGCCCTGACACGCGCTTACCAACGCAGTCTGGAGTTACCCGAACTGGTCGCGGGGGAATCGGTCCGGGCGGCGAAGACTCTGGCAGCCGTTGAGACGGAAAGCCGCGAGCTTCAGAAAGCCGCTACGGCTGCGTGGGACAAACTGGAAAAGTTGCGTAGTGAACTCGCAAAATCCTTCAAGTCAATCGGGCCGGTGCAGGCCGACTTGAAGAAAGCCGAAGCCGAACGGGTGAAGGTGAAGAAATCCCACGAATCCGCGAAGGCTGCCCTGGCGACGGTAGAAAAATCATTCAATGCGAAACAGAAGCAGTTGGATGATCTTGTTGCCGCGGCGAACAAGATTAAGGCGGGAGACATCGGGAAAAACGCCCGACTGAAAAAGGCGTTCGACGCTGCTGATAAGGCGGCGAAGGCCTTCGATAAGGGTATGGCTGTCGACCGGGAAGCGCGTGAAAAAGCGATCAGTAGCGAGAAGAGTGCAGCAGCCAAAGTAGCGGCAATCGACAAGACGCTGGCGCAAACGCGAACGAAGATCGAAGCGCAACGTAAGGCCGTGGCCGCGATTGAAAGAGAGATGAAGGCTGACTTGCGCCGGCAAAAGACAGTTGAGGCAGTCAGGTTGGCTTCAACAAAACTGCACGAATCCGCGAAGGCTGCCCTGGCGACGGCAGAAAAATTATACAGCGCGAAGCAGAAGCAGTTGGACGCGCTTGTCGTCGCGGCGAATAAGATCAAGGTGGGAGACATCGAGAAAAACGCTGAATTGAAGAAGACGTTCGAGGCTGCCGACAAAAAGGCGAAGGACTTTGACAAGCGCATGGCGAGTGATCGGACCGCACGTGAGAAAGCGATAAAGAGCGAGAAGAGTGCAGCAGACAAGCTTTCGGCGTGTGAGAAGATGCTGGCGCAGGCACTGTCGAAGGTCGAAACACAACGCAAGGCGGCGGGCGCGATTGAAGAAGTAATTAAGGCTGAATTGCGAAATCAAACTCAGGCTGAAGCAGCGAAGTTGGCTTCGATAAAACTGCACGATTCTGCGAAGGTTTCCCTGGGAACAGAAGAAAAATTATACAGCGCGAAGCAGAAGCAGTTGGATGCGCTCATCACGACGGCGAGCAAGCTCAAGGCGGAAGGCATCGCGGAAGACGTCAGAGTGAAGAAGGCATTCGAGGCTGCCGACAAAAGGGCGAAGGACTTCGACAAGCGCATGGCCACCGATCGAAAGGCTCGTGAGAAGGCGATCAGCAGCGAGAAGAGCGCGTCGGACAAAGTTGCGGTGAGCGACAAGTTGCTGGCGGAGGTACGCTTGAAAATCGAAGCGCAACGCAAGGCGGCGAGCGCGATTGAAAAGGAGATTGCAACGGCAGACTTGCGTAGGCGAACGGAAGTCGAGGCGGCGAAGGTGGCTTCGAATAAGGTGAAGAATCTCACGGCATTGGTCGAGTTCGGCAAGGTTTACGAAGCAGCCAGGGCGAAGGGCGCCACGGATGAGGCTAAGGCCCGACTTGACGCCGGACTCGACGAGTTGACTGCAGTTTTCGCGGAGTCCTTCGCGGTGGCGGGGCTTACACCGTTGACCCCCGAGCAGCTCTGCTGGAGCATGATGCAGGCGACGGGTGAGTTGGACCGGTATCGCGATCTCGGTGCGGCTGAGTTCAAGAAGAAGGCGGCGAGCAAGGACAAGAAGAAGCTGCCCGTTCCGAATGATGAAGCCAGGTATGTGGAGCAATACACTTACTCGAAGCTCAAGGCCCGGGTTGCGGGTTTCGTGAGCCTGTTCGGCAACAGCGCTGGCGCTCCGCAGAATGCTTTTTATGCGACTGCGGATCAGGCGTTGTTTTTTGAAAATGCCAATGACCTGCGGGGGTGGTTGAACCCGTCCGGAAAGAATCTGGTGATGCGGTTGCGCGACCTGAAAGAGCCGAAAGCCTTCGCCGAGGAGTTGTACCTGAGCGTGATGGCGCGTCAGCCGACCAAGAATGAGATCGCGGCCGTGGCGGCGTTGACGAAGGGCCGGGAAAAGGATTTAACCAAAGTCGCGCAGGAAGCTGCTGCCGCTTTGCTGACTTCCATTGAATTCCGGTTTAAGCATTGACGTTTAATCTGCTGACCCTGACGGTCCGATAAAGCTGATAATATCATGAAATGCTCCTACGCATGCGGCTCTGAAGAACACCTGATTGCTCGTCGCCAGTTTCTTGGCGGCATGGCCGCCGGCACTGGTGCCGTAATGGGAGGTCTGGGATTTTTCGCCCAACCCGCAGCCGCCAGCCAATTGGCACGCAATGCCAAGCGAATGATTGTCATTCGGATGGCGGGTGGTTTGAGCCAGTTGGAGAGTTGGGATCCCAAGCCCGGCACCGATACCGGAGGCCCGTATCGGGCGATACCCACCTCCGTGCCGGGAACCCATATTTGTGAATTGCTGCCGAAGACCGCCAAAATGATGCACCACCTTGCCCTGGTGCGCGGCATCAATACGAAGAACGGCGATCACGGCAAAGGGACTTACATGATGCTCACCGGTCGCCGCAAGTCACCCGCATCCGATTATCCGGAAGTCGGCGCGGTCGTGGCGCGGTCACTTGATCAGGGCGGTAGCTCGTTGCCGGGTCACATCAAGGTGAGTCCGAACGGCAGCGGGAGTCGCAGCGCGGATTCTGCCTACCTGGGACCGAAGTATGCGAGTGTGCTGCTCGATGGGGGTAAGCCTCCGCAGAATACTTCCCGCCCGGGCAATGTGACGGAGGAATCGGCAAAGGCGATGTCGCAGTTCCGGCAACTCGCCAACGACCGCTTTACCCTGCGCCGACGTACTGCCGAGACGGATGCCTATGTGCAAAGCTTTGAGCAGGCTCGCGAGTTGATGAGGCAAAAGGATGTTTTCGATTTGTCGAAAGAACCGGCGAAGGATCGTGAACGCTATGGCAGCCATGACTTTGGGCGTCATTGCCTGCTCGCGCGTCGGTTGGTCGAAAACGGGGTCTCATTTGTGCAGGTGACGCATTCGAATTACGACACTCACAACGAGAATTTTAATTTTCACTTCGAGCAACTCGGAGAGTTTGATAATCCCTTTGCCACGCTGATCAACGACCTTGTCGAGCGGGGTTTGTATGACAGCACGCTCGTGGTGGTGTTGTCCGAGTTTGGCCGGACACCAAAAATCAATGCGCGGTATGGGCGTGATCACTGGGGCAACGCCTGGTCGGTTTGTCTCGGCGGCGCAGGCATTCACCGCGGTGCCGTAGTTGGCGCCACCAATAAGAATGGCACGGCCGTGAGTGAGCGTGAGGTCGATGCCGGACATTTGTTCCACACCTACCTCGAAGCGCTGGGTATCAAATCTTCACAGCGTCTGGATATTGGTGGTCGCAAGTTCCCGATTGCCGATCCGGCACTTGAGCCCATCAGCGAATTGCTGGCTTGAGATTTTTTCACGGCACGGTGAATTGACCGAATTGTGAAAGCCGATCCCAAGCAGGTTCACGTTGAGAAAGAGTATTCCTGCCCGGCGCCGCTCATCAACTGCCGTTTCGATCCCACTGGCAAATACGTCTTCACCACGGCGGAAGATCGCGGCATCAATCGCATTGATCTGGAAACGGGCAAGCGTATCGAATTCAAGGGCCACGATTCCTGGGTGCGTGGACTGGCATTTTCCAGGGACGGGAAGACGCTGATTACGGCTGGATTTGACGACACGCTGATCTGGTGGCCGGCCACGGCGGAGAAGCCGGAACCGATTCGAAAGGTCAAGGCGCACGATGGTTGGATTCGCACGATTTCGGTAAGCCCCGATGGCAAGTTGATCGCCAGCGCCGGTAACGATCGGATCGTCCGAACGTGGAGGATGAGTGACGGATCGAAAGTCCAGGAGTTCAAAGGACACAAGCGCGACGTTTACAGTACGCTTTTTTTCGGCAAGGGTCAGTTTCTGCTCTCTGGCGATTTGCTGGGGCAGGTGAGGGTGTGGGAGGTGACCAGCGGCATGGAGGTCTGCACGCTCGACGCCAAAGACCTGAGCACGTTCAACAAGGGGCAGGCCGTCGATTATGGTGGTGTGCGTAGTCTGGACCTGAATGCTGACGACTCACAACTGCTCTGCGCCGGCCTGCACAAGGCAACCAATCCGCTCGGCGCCGTCAATGAGCCACTCCTGCTGCGGTTTGATTGGGAAAAGCGCAAACTGCTCAAGAAGCATGAGGCGCCCGGTGTTCGCGGCGCAGCCTGGCGAGCGATGTTTCACCCGGATAACTTCATTTTCGCGTGTTCCGGCGGATCCGGCGGCGGCTATCTGCTCTTCTGGAAGCCTGACGAGGAGAAACCGTTTCACAAATTCAAACTCAAGGACACGGCTAGGGAAATGGATTTGCATCCTGATGGTTTACGCATTGCCACGGCGCATCATGATCGGAAGCTGAGAATCTGTCGATTGGCGGCCAAGGCGAAGAAGTAATCGGGCAGGGTTCGAATTTCGTATCCATTCCGACTCATTGTCATTCGTCTGGAAATATGTTCCGCTGCTGGCCATCTCACCTTAAAATCATGAAATCCCATTCACGATTTTCCCTTCGCACTCGACGGCTCGGTGCCTTGATTGGAACCGCATTACTCATCCTCGCGGCGACTGAAACCTGGTCACAACGGGGTTCGATCCCGCCCCCGGCGTGGCAGCAGGATGACCCGGCGTTGGAAAGCAGGTGGGCGGGGATCGCCGGTCGGCATATTTACGAGTTGGCCTGCACCGAGTGCCACAAATGGGGACCGGATTATTGGCCGAAGCAGAAGTGGGGGGATTACCTGAAGTTGTTTCCGGGAAATCACCAGCCTGAGGTTAAAGGCAAATACCGCGATCTCTCAGGCTTGATGACGGTAGGTCGATCAATGCCATCCAGTCGCCAGCAGGCGGATGCCTTGTCGAGGTTCATTCTCAACGCCGCACCAGCGAAGGAACTGTCGAGGGAAGATCGCGAGAAAGAGTTCAAGGCTACTCTGGCGGTGGGCGATAAGGCGCCGGAGTTCCGCCTCAAGGATACCGAGAACAAGGAGTGGGTTTTGTCGGAACTCAAGAAACCGGTTGTGTTGATATTTTCCCGAGCACATTGGTGAGGGCCCTGTGTACGACAGCTGGTTCAGTTGAATCAGCAATATGACGAGATTCGAAAATTGGGTGCCGAAGTAATTGCTGTTCATGTGGAATGCAGCCCCGCGGGCACGGTTGCGACGAAGAAGCAACATCGCATCAAATATCCGCTTACGAATGACGATCGGCTTGAAGCGGTGGGTCACTATAGTCCAACCAGTACTTTCCTGATTGATGCACGCGGGGTTGTTCGTGCGCGATGGCTGGACCTGATCCATAAGCGAGTCGGTGCGAGCGAAATTATTGCGGCGATTAAGCGGCTCGAATAGCTGGTGCGAACGGGAGGAATCTTCGGGAATAATCCGCCGGCGCCGGATACGGTGCTGTCATGGCATCTCAACCAACGCACTATTGTCGTCCGGGGGACGCCCGTTTTCCGGGCGGCAATTTGTTTTTATCAGGATGGATGTGGCCCTGATTCTTCCGTCGAAGGATCAGCGGAGATCTGTTCGTCCAAGGCACGTTTTGCCACGCGGGTGATGTAGATGGTCACAAAGAGCGTGATACCCAGGCCAACCCAGGTCACCCACGGTGAGGTTTTCTGTTCCCCGAGGGAGGCCAGACTTCCGGCCGCCGATCCGAGATAGACGTAGAGCAGTGTTCCCGGAAAGGTGCCGATCCAGGTGGCGAAGAAATAGTCCCGCAAGGAGACACGCGTGAGTCCGTAGCCGTAGTTGAGCAGGTTGAACGGAAAGACGGGTGACAGGCGTGTGAGGCCAACGATTTTCCATCCTTCCCTGGCGACGGCATCGTCAATGGACTTGAATTTCGAATTGCCGGCCACTCGCGCGCTGACCCAATCCCGCGCCAGGTATCGTCCGGCCAGGAAACTCAGCGTGGCACCGACTGCGGCAGAGATGGAGACGAGGGCAGTTCCCTTCGCGACGCCAAAGAGAAAGCCCGCCCCAAGAGTGAGGATGGATCCCGGGATGAACAGAACGCAGGCTCCAATGTAAACGAGGGCATAGACGACGAGACCACCCGTGCCTTTGTCCTGCACCCACGCAACGAATTGCTGCAGGTAGTCTTTGAGATTCCATTTCCAGGCCGCGAAAATCAGGAAGGTGGCAGCGAACAGGAACACCCACAGTTTTGCACGGGAACGGGGAGTGGCAAGCGATTCATCTATGGGCATGGTATGACGGAAATTCCAAGTCTGTTTACCGCCGATTCAAGGACCAGTCGTAATCGGTATATTCAATGGTGAAATCATCCTTGAGAGCTGCCGCTTGTTCTTTTGGAAAAAACGGTTTCAGGTACGCCAGCACGGAGCCAGATTGTTTTTCGAAATCGGCTGCGAACCATTCAAAAATGGGCGAGAGGTAAACGCGCCGATCGGCGGCGTCCACTCGGTTCTTTATTGGATTCGCCATGAAAATTTCCTCCTGATCTCTCAATTGCGCTTCGAGCTTATCCGCGCGGTAGGCCTCGGCGCGGAGAGGCGGACATCCTTTCGCGGTGCAGACAAGCGCGAAGTGAATCGCGGGCTCGGGATACTGCTTGCGGAGAATTTCGTGCTCGATGTGCTCGAGCGAAACTTTTTTTCGAACAGCGTCACGACTTCCTTGCGCCACGCCGCGCCCGGCAACCAGCCGATACTCCGGATTGACTTTATCGGGTAGTGATCCGTAATCAGTCGAATTGTCCGGGCATTATAGAGGTTGATGAGATACGCCATCTGCTGATTCCTGGTCCCCGCATTAAACGCCTTTTGTGATACGGCTTCGAGTTGTTTGAGGTAATGATCCCGGTCGGCTGGCTTGGATTTGATCGCTTGGTAGTCAATCAGTGACCGGCTCTGAAGCAAGTCCTGAGTCGTGTTCGTGCAAAAAAAAAGCTGTCTCCCTGCAGGGAGACAGCCCGGACGATAAAGGATTTCGGGGCTTATGCAGCCATTTCCTTGAGCTTGCTGAGCGGGCGTACTTTCACGACCGTCGAAGCGGGCTTGGCCTTGAACATCACTTCTTCCTTGGTGAAAGGATTGATTCCCTTACGGGCCTTGGTGGCGGGCTTGCTGATCGTCATGATCTTGAGCAGACCCGGCAGCACGAACTGGCCAACGGCCTTCTTCTTGATGTGGCCTTCGATCACGCCACCCAGGGCGTCAAGCACTGAGCCGACCTGTTTGCGGGAAAGTCCCGTGCTCTCGGCGATGTCGTCGAGGATCTGAGTCTTGTTGTACTTCTTGCTGATAGTAGTCGATTTTTTTGCCATTAATGTTTTGTGTTATGAGTAGTAGTTGCTAACGGACGCGTTGATCTGCCTGATTTCAAGGCATTCGGCAAGCGGAAATGGCGAAAAAAACAGGGTGAATGCCCCGACGGCATCATTGAGATGGCAACTCCAGAACGGCCAACACCGGTCGATGATCGGAAGCCATCGCCTCTTCAATCACAACCGCCTTCTGTAGTCGGAAACGGGACGATGGACGATACAGAATATAGTCGATGCGTGAGCGCGGATTCCGGGACGGTGCCGTCGGAGTGGCGGATTCGTCAATGGCGTTGGTCCAGCGACGCAGCAATATCTTCATCGGTTCGGAATCCGGTAGCGAATTCATGTCGCCCGCTAAAATGGTCGGAATCTTGTCCGTGTCGTTGGTGAAGAGAGAATTGATGGCGTCGGCCTCGGCGACCCGGTCCTCTTCAATATTGTGCTGGAAGTGTGTGCTGATAAAACGCAGCGGTTTCTGGTCTAGGCCCCGAACGATCACGGTGATGGCACCTCTCGGATACGTCACCTTTTGCATCGTGGCTTCGGTGTAAGGCAACGGGTGAATGACCACATTGAGAATCGGCAACCGGGTCATGACCGCGTTTCCGAACAGGCCGCCCTCATAATGCTGGGTGGGACCAAAACGCACCGCCATTCCCGTCAACTCACCCAGTCGTTGAAGTTGATGTACGCGACCGGAACGCTTCACCCCCACATCGACTTCCTGCAATGCGACCAGATCTGGTTTCGCTTCCGAGATTACCGCTGCGAGGCGCGCCACATCGTATTTCCCGTCCATGCCCTGGCCATAATGAATGTTGTAACACAACACACGTAGAGTCTTCCGTCCGGTGTCGGCGGCCATTGCCGGCGGGCTCAGAAAAAGTAATCCTAACGTCGCGGTTAAGATGACCAACCCTGTTTTCCGGACTAACCGGTTCGAAATCCAACCACTCAGCGGCTGCCTATTTTTCATTCGGTTATCGGTAATTGATGCCCAGATCATTGGTTCTCACCTCTTTCAACTTCGCGGCAAGCCTCGCCTTGAAATCGGTGACCCTGGATTTGTGTTCCGGTTTCTCGGCGAGGTTGGTGTATTGTTTCGGATCCTTTTCCATGTCAAAGAGCTCGATGCCGCGTGATGCGTTTTCTTCGTATTGAATGTAGGCCCATTTGTCGTCCCGCAGGAGGAAGCCTTTGCGTGCTGGAGCGACGCTGAATGCCGCCTCTCTCACTTGTTTGCCAGGATCATCCAACAGTGGCGAAATATCCTTTCCCTGGAGTCGCTTCTGCGCTTCCAATCCGCACAGGCTGGCGACCGTTGGATACAGGTCGAGCAACTCGACAAATGAATTGCACACGGCCGGCTTTTTCCCGGGCACGCTGATGATGAGCGGCACCATGGATGATTCGTCGCGCAGGCTGACCTTGGCCCAGAAATCGTGCTCGCCGAGATGATACCCGTGATCGCTGGTGAAGATGACAATGGTCTTCTTCTCCAGTCCGGCTTTCTTCAACGTGTCGAGCACTTTGCCGACTTGAGTATCCATGTACGAGACCGAGGCGTAATAACCACCCACCGCCTTCTTCTGGCGCCAAATATCCATCTTCATGTTGACGCTGGTTTTGTAATTAATACCGGCCTTGGGAATATCGTCCCAGTCGCCCTCAATCTTCGGTGGCAGCGACATCTTGTTGTAAGGGAGGAATGGTTTGTGATACGGTCGGGGCGAAACAAAGGGCACGTGCGGACGCACAAACCCGACTCCGAGCCAGAACGGCTTGTCCTTGTGCTGCTCAATCAGTTCGCAGGCCTTCTTCGCTGTCTTGCCGTCCGAATGCACGAGATCGTCACCATCTGCAGCCACCACTACAAATGTGTTTCCACCGACCGCGGGTTTCTTGCCATCGGGATTGTTCTCCAGGGTCTCGCCGTCACCGGGAGCCTTCCACTCCGGTCCCTGGCTGTTGAATCGCTCCGTCCATGAGGCTTCGTCGTCCGCGCCATCGTCGCCCTTCTCGATTCCGCCGGGCACGCCCATGTGATAAATCTTGCTGACCCGCGCCGCGTAGTAGCCGGCGTTCTTGAAATGCTGCGACCACGTCACCCGATCTCCAATCTGGGGGCGTGGGCTTTTGTAGCCCAGAACCCCGGTTGCATGTGGATAATAACCGGACATGAACGACGCCCGTGATGGCCCGCAATACGTTCCCTGACAATACGCCCGGGTAAATCGGGTTCCCTGCGCGGCAATTCGATCGATGTTCGGCGTCTTGCAGACCTTGTTACCATAGCATGAAAGTGCCGTTGAGGTGAGATCATCGGAGATGATAAACAGCACGTTGTATTGAGGCTTTTTGTCATCGTTCTTTGCCGCGGTTGCGGGCATCGCGAGAACAAGCAGGGTCAGTATGATAATGGATATGCGTTTCATTGGAAATCTTCTGATTGAACGGGCGTGGTCAAGGAGTCATTAGAATGCACAACTGGATGCGATAATTCGAACATTCTTCCATTCGGATTTTGCGGGTGTTTTCTCGTTGTCGATCGCGCGGTTGAGGACTACAAATTTTTCAAAAAGCCAGCAGATCGCGTCGCCGCCTCGATTGGCGTCGTTTTACCGTCACTGGGCGCGGATTGGTGTACCGTGAAGGTGCCGTCGTAGCCGACTTCGCGCAGACCACGAAAAACTTCGGCAAAGTCGATTCCGCCCGTCTCGGGAATTTGGATGATGTCGAAGGAAATCGGGCCATGCGACCAGGTGTTCAGCGTGATAGCGCCGCCTGGTTTGGGCACCTGGTTCTGCAGATAGACATTGAAAATCCATGGCGCGAGTCGGCGAATGGTTTCCGCGCCGTATTCCTGCCGGCATTCTTCAAGATTGGCGGCTTCATAGATCAATCCAAAGTTCGGCCGATCAATCCGTTTCAATGATTCAACGATCTGATCCACCGTCTCGAACAAACTCTCAGCATGACATTGGTGCGCCAGTTTGAGTCCTCGGTCCGCCGCCTCATCGGCCGCCTTTTGCGCGAAGGCAAAATCTTCCTCCTTCCGGATGCACACCCGCAACAACGGAGCGCCCAACGTCTCGGCCAGATCGAGATACGGGGTGATGTTGCGCAGGCAGTCCGGGCCGCGGTCGTTGTTGTAAACGATGGCGAAATCGCCCGTGACCATGCCGACGCGCAGCTTCCGCGCATCAATGACCCTGCGCGCCTCGCGAATCTGTTCGGTCGAGGAATGAACGCCGACCTGTGAAGCGCGCATACAGATGGCCTCGTATCCGGCCTCGACTGCAAGGTCGCACAAATCCGGCAGGGACATGATGGCTTCCTCTTTGGAAAGAAACCCCTCGGCAATACGAACGGAAAGAGACAGTTTCATCTTAATTGGAATGATGTAATCGAAAAACCATGAATGGTTCAGATAGAGAATACACCGATGTCGATGTCCTTCGTTGCCCCGAAAAAAATATACGCGCGCGTGGAGACGCCGCCTTGTTCGGGGAGCATAGGCCGCTGGCCTGTGCTGGCGACCGGCTCGGTCGCCGGGTGTTCGAATCAAACCCGCCCGGCGAGCCGCCGGGCTTCACAGCCGAGCCGGCTGTGCTCCCCGGTTCAATAGCTGTGCAGAACACTCCCTGGCATTGGTGTTTATTTGTGTTCATTCGTGGTTCAACTGCTTGGTTCCGGCATATTTGATTTTCCGCCCGCGAAGCGGCTGAGCAAAACACCAAGCAACACGATCGTGCTCGTGCCCACGATCATCGTCATGAACGAATGCAACGGATTCCGGGCTCCCGCCATCGCTTCCGGCCAGAGACTGGTCCGGGACAAGGACATCCAGCAAATCACCAGAATCCCGACCGCAACGGCAACCATCGCGGAAGGATTCTTTGCGCGGCGCGAGATCATCCCCAGCAGGAACAAGCCCAGCATGCCGCCGGTGAAAATGCCCTGAAGATTCCACCAGGCATCGAGCGCGCTCTTCACCTTGATCATTGCCAGGGCCGTAATTGTGCCGGCGATGCCGACTACAAACGTTGCGACGTACAGCGCCCGCATCGACTCGCGTTCGTCCGCCTCCGGTCGCAGATAGCGTTTGTGAATGTCGCAGAGGTACAGCGTCGCGGCGCTGTTCAGGCTGGTATCCATGCTGCTCATGGCGGCGGCGAAAATGGCGGCAATCAGCAGGCCCGCAACTCCCGCCGGCAGTTTGTTGACGATGAAATGCGGCAGCACCTTGTCGCCGATGTCGGCCGCCGTCAGCGTGGCGGCCTTGGCAGCGACCGATTCCTGCGTCACCGCCTCGCCATTCTGTTGCAGCCTGGTTTCCGCCACCTGCGTTTTCACTTCGTTGAGAAATTTTTCGTTCGTCTGGTAATAGCTGAACAGCCCCGTGCCGATGAAAAAGAAGATGGCCGACACCACGGGAAACATCAGTGATGCCAGCCACACACTGAAGCGGGCATCCCGTTCGGACCTGGCGGTGTGGTATCGCTGCACGAAACTCTGATCGATACCGAAATTCTGGAGATTGATGAAGATGCCATACACCAGGACCATCCAGAACGTCGGTTCCGCCATGGCCAGCGTTGCGGGCGAAAGACTGAAACTGCCGAGGCTGAATTTGTCGCTCTCATTCGCGATTTGAAACAACTGCCCCGAACCTTCCGGCATGCCCGTGAAAAGCAGACCGGCGCACAGCACCGCGCCAGCAATCAGCACGATGCTTTGCACGACATCCGTCCAGATGACCGCCTCGATGCCGCCGAGCAACGTGTAAATGGTCACCAGCAATCCCGTCAGCAGAATGATCGTCTTGACGTCCCAACCCGTAAGCGGCGCCAAAGCCAGGGCGACCAGATACAGGATGGTTCCGATGCGCGCCAGTTGCGACAGAAGGTAGCAGACCAGAGCGTATAATCGCGCCCAGGGACCAAACCGTTTTTCCAGATGGTAGTAGGCCGAGATTTCCTGCCCGCTACGATACAGCGGAATAAAATATCGGACCGCGACCAGCGCCGCGAGAGGGAGCGAAAGCCCGAACACCCACGAGTTCCAATTGCCTCCGTACGCCTTCCCGGTGTTGCCAAGAAATCCGATGCTGCTGACATACGTTCCGAAAATGGAGAGCCCCACCACCCAGCCCGGGAGGGATCGACCGGCGGCCATGAATTCGTCCGTCTTGCCACTCTTGCGCGCAAACCAGCAACCGAGTCCAAACACACCCAGCATGTAAACGACGAGGACGCAGAGATCAGTGGTTCGCAGTTGGCCAGTCATGTCTGAGGTGATTCAACCATGCTGACAATCGCGCAATCAGGTCAAGCGGTTCGTGCCGTATGGGCCGCTTACGATCGCATTCGAGCAGAGCCACGGAAGCTGAAGCAGTGCCACTGCGAAAGCCTGCCTTCGCGAACCCGAAGGGTTCAAAGCAGCGGTAGCCCCGGGTAAGCGTAGCGCCACCCGGGGACCCGGATACGATTCATCCGCGCCCCGGCAGGGGTGCCAGAGGAACAAAAGAATTGCATACGGTGGTTTGGAAGCGCCCGTCCCCCTCACCCCAACCCTTCTCATGAACCGGAGGGAGCGCCGAGCCAGGAAGCGGCATCTTGAACGCGGGAGCGTCTTGGAGTGCGCGCGCATGAGGCGAAGGAATCAAAGGGAATGGTGGGGCGTGGGAGCAATTCTCAAGTCCGCGAGAGCCTTGGGCTCGCCCGCAGACAGGTTTTGCTTCGCGCCTGCCACAAGGAAAGCGGTGTCTTCAGCACCGCTTTTCCTCGGAGCTCACTGCAATCCAGACACGTTCGATTGGGGAATGTCAGTCGCTCCCGCCTCCTCTGCCATCCGTGGGAAGTCTCCGACAATTCGAGATTCGGGACGGCTTTCCCCAAACCTGCCGAACCGATGCCGCCAAGAATCGAGTTGCCCGCCCGGACGGCATAGGTTTGAATGCTGACTCATGGTCGTCAGTCGGTTCTTGAGCAATTCGTCATGTCAAGCAGTCTTAAATCGTCCGTCCTGATTTGCCTCGCAACCAGCCTCCTGCCGGTCGCGAACCGGCTGCCGGCTGCTGACCAGACTTCTGCCGGCGAACGGGCCTTCTTCGAAAACAAGATCCGTCCCATCCTCGCGAAGCACTGCTACAAATGCCATTCCGCTGTTTCCAAAGACCTCGGCGGAAAACTGTTGCTGGACACTCGCGGCGGAATGCTCAAGGGCGGCGAATCCGGCCCCGCACTCGTGCCCGGTCGGCCGGATGAAAGCCTCCTCGTCCAGTCCCTTCGCTACGACGGACATGAAATGCCACCCAAGGCGCAACTGCCCGAGGCAACTATCAACGACTTCATCAAGTGGGTGAAAATGGGCGCACCCGCCCCGCGTCGCACCATCGCTGCGACGAAACCCTCCGCCAAATCTCCCGCAACAGCCAACAACGAATCGCTCTGGTCATTCCAGCCCGTCCGAAATCCCGCGTTGCCAAAGGCGAATGATAAAACCTGGCCGCGCGATTCCATCGATCAATTTGTGCTGGCCCGCATCGAGCAGGCGCAACTCTCTCCGGCTGCGGACGCGGAACCCGCTGTGCTGATTCGTCGTCTCTTTTACGATCTGATTGGTCTGCCGCCGACGGGCGAGGAGCTGACCCGTTGGAGTTCACGCTTCAGCGTGTTGGGCGAATCGGGAAACACGCTGAAGCGTGAACTCCAACATGACGCAATCGCCGAGTTGGTTGACACCCTGCTCGCGTCTCCGCGGTTCGGCGAGCGCTGGGGTCGTCACTGGCTGGACGTGGCGCGCTACGCGGAATCCAACGGCAACGACGGACTGAGTCGCAATCCCACCTTTCCCCACGCGTGGCGGTATCGCGATTACGTCATCCAATCCTTCAATGATGACGTGCCTTACGATCGGTTTATCACCGAGCAGATTGCCGGTGACCTGCTTCCGGCGAAATCGGATGAGGAGAAGGATCGCCTGTTGATTGCCACAGGATTTCTGGCATTGGGTGCCAAACCGGCCAAGGCGATGAACGTCAATTTCGAGATGGACATCGTCGCGGATCAAATTGACGTCATCGGCAGCGGCATCATGGGGTTGAGTGTCGCCTGCGCCCGCTGTCATGATCACAAACACGATCCGATTCCCACCCGCGACTACTACGCGTTGGGCGGAATCTTCACGAGCTCGGAAACCATGTGGGGCAGGGCCGGACTCGTCGGGTTGACCGCCCCGCAAACACCGCTGCATGTCCTGAAGACAGCGTCACGAAAAGCGCCTCCACCGGAGGCGGCCGCGTTGTTCAAGGCCGCGTGGGCCAAAACGCCCAACCGCAATCCCGACAAACCGGCGCACAAATATGCGCCCGACGATGCGCTCGCCATGGGCGTTCGCGAATGCAAGAAACCGGCGGATTGCAAAATCAACATCGGCGGCGAATCCAAGAAGCTCGGCGCCGCCGTTCCACGCGGCTTTCTGTCGTCCTGCCAGACCGCCGAGGCGAACATCTCCATCAACCCGAAGGAAAGCGGCCGATTGCAATTGGCCCAATGGCTCACCCGCCGCGAACATCCGCAGACCGCGCGCGTGATGGTCAACCGTATCTGGCTGCATCTCTTTGGCCAGGCCATCGTCGGCACACCCGATGACTTCGGCGTGTATGGCGACCGACCATCGCATCCGGATCTGCTCGATCACCTGGCAACCCGTTTC
Organism: uncultured Verrucomicrobiales bacterium; assembly: GCA_937893495.1. Taxonomy (GTDB): domain Bacteria; phylum Verrucomicrobiota; class Verrucomicrobiia; order Limisphaerales; family JAYPXF01; genus CALBIE01. The sequence continues at coordinate 31,254 of CALBIE010000233.1, forward strand.
ACGGACAACGGCTGGTCCGTCAAGCGGATTATTCGCGACATCGTCCTCAGCCGCACCTATCAACTCGGCAACCATACCGACTCCATCACCCGTCACGCCGACCCGGACAACCGCCTGTACACGCGGCATCAGCGTCGCCGACTCGACGCCGAGTCCTTGCGCGACAGCATTCTCGCGGCGAGCGGCCAGTTGAACCTTCAACCGGCCGATGGCTCCCTCGTCCGGCATCTCGACGTGCTGGTCAACCAGGCCGGCAACCTTCACCACCCGAGCAATCATCGCAGCATCTATCTCTGCATGTTGCGCAATTCGCCACCGCCGGAATTGTCTGCGTTCGACCTGCCTGACGCGGTCGGCGTCAAAGGAAAACGCAACGTCACCACCCTTCCTACGCAGGCGTTGTTCCTCATCAACAGTCCCTTTGTAGTGCGACAAGCGAGCCGGTTTGCTGCACGCCTGCTGGCGAAATCAGTTTTGGATGACGCCGACCGCATTCGCGAGGGGTATCATTGCGCATTGAAGCGCGAGCCTTCGACTGCAGAATTGAAACGTGCCATTGACCTTGTGAAATCGGTCGAAAATGATTTACGGGCATCTGTATCCGATCCCGAAGTGCGCCATACCAAAACCTGGTCAGCCTTTTGCCAGGCATTGCTGGCGTCCAACGAGTTCCGATATATCGAATGATCTGAAAGGGCGTAATGACTTTTTCGATACCATTTACTTCTCGAATCCGCCGCCTCGACGGTGGCAGTTCGGCAGTATGCGATCCAGTCAGGAGGCTCCGCGCAGCGTCGCCCCACCAGAGGGTAACGTGGCGGCTTTCTGCGATGCGGTGGTTCCGGGTGGGGCGAAGCTATGCCGAGCCTCTCATCTCGTCTTTCGGTTGCGAAGCCCAAATCAACCGGGCGAGCTTCGGCCTTCCCATCCAAACATCCCATTGTTCATGAACACTATCAATCGCCGCCAAATGTTGCAGACCGCCTCGTGCGGTTTCGGTTATCTCGCGCTGAGCGCGTTGTGCGGTCAAACAGCCGGGGCCGCCGCGCCCGCCAGTCTTTCGCCCCGCCCTCCACCGCTGCCCGCCCGCGCCAAACGCGTGATCTTTCTGTGTATGAGCGGTGGTCCCGCCCAGATGGACACGTTTGATTATAAGCCGCAGACCGGGAAGAAGTCGCATCCGGGTTCGGTGTTTGAGTTCGATCGGCACGGCGACAGCGGCCTGTGGGTTTCCGAACTGCTCCCGTTCACCGCCCGCCATGCAGACAAACTCTGCGTGCTTAACGGAATGTATGCGGACACCGGCAACCACGCGCAGTCGTTCCTGCAACTGCACACCGGCGAAAAACTGCGCGCCCGGCCGAGTATGGGCGCATGGATCAATTACGGCCTCGGCACGGAAAACCAGAACCTGCCCGGCTTCATCAGTTTGAACACCTCAAAACCTTCCGTTTATTCCAGTGAATTCCTGCCGACGGTTTTTGCCGGCACGCCGATTGGTGTCAATGGCGAGGACATGACGCGGGCGACCATTGGCAACATTGCGGGCAACCATCTGCCGCTGGCTGCCAAACGCCGGCAACTCGAATTCGTGCAGGCGATGAATGGCGAACATTTCGCTGCCCGCTCGGCCGATCCGCGGCTCGAAGGAGTCATCAAATCGATGGAACTGGGATTCCGCATGCAGGCGACCGCGCCCGACCTGCTCGATATCAGCACCGAATCAAAACACACGCTTGAGCGTTACAACGTCGGCTACAAGGAAGGGGTCGGCACCTGTCGCGAATCGGATTTCGGCCGGCAATGCCTGCTTGCGCGCCGCTTTGCCGAGGCGGGTGTGCGCTTCATCGAGGTGAATCACGGCAGTTGGGATCAACACAAGAATCATCGCCGCGATCTCACCGCCAATTGCCGTACGACGGACGCACCCATCGCCGCCCTGCTGGAGGATCTCGAACAGCGCGGCCTGCTCGATGACACGCTCGTCGTGTGGGGTGGAGAGTTCGGCCGACCGGGACTGACCCCGGGCGACGGCAAAAATGAGACCGGTCACAATTATCGCGGCTTCACCTTCTGGCTGGCTGGCGGCGGCGTGAAGCGCGGCTTCGCCTATGGCGCCTCGAGCGAGACGGGTTCGCAGGCCGCGAAGGGAAAGGTGCATTTCCGCGATCTGCACGCGACGATTCTTTACCTGATGGGCCTGCCGCACAACGACCTCAAGTTCACCCATGGCGGCCGCGAGCATCGCCTCACCGGCCCCGGAGGCGGCAAGGTGGTGAACGGTATTTTCGCGTAACCGTTGGAGTTCACACTTCAGCGTGTTTTGGGTGGCGCGCCGACATGCTGAAGCGTGAACTCCAACAAAGGCGGCGGCCATCACTCAAGCACTCCAAACGCTCTGCGACGCACACGCGGGCTGGACTGGCGTGCCGTTGTCCGGTCTGCCCTGACTGGATCAGGCCATTGCCTTGCTCTGTGAACCTCTGTGTTGTACGTGCCCTCTGTGTTTAACCCGACTTGGCGGACTGGAGGGTGAAAACCACTATTTTCGGGGCGGCGAC
>CALBIE010000234.1 GCA_937893495.1 uncultured Verrucomicrobiales bacterium
CAGCAACTGGCCCTTCTCGTCCTTCTTCGTTTCCACCCAATCCTCACTCCAATTCGCGACGTATTTCGCGAACGCCACATCGCGACTGCGCTGTTTGTCCACCGGCATCCATTTCTCCGTATCTTTCAGGATGTTATGATCGGAAATGGCGAGAAAATGATACCCCTTGTCTTTGTACCATTTGGAAATCACTTCGGGAAAGTCATCTCCATCACTCCAGAATGAATGAGTGTGGAGATTGCCCTTCCACCACCGAGCCGGAGCGGAGTCAATGGTCGGAAGAATGCCGTACAACAGGATGGCAACGAGAGCAAAACGAAGGCAGGTTTTCATCATAAAAATCGATCTGAATTTGACGGGAATAGCACAACTGCGTTTATGCGGATTGGTTCCGTTCGTGACAAGCGCCGATTCTCCGGTTACGAAGTCCGCCCGTGTTTTTTGCCGCTCTGACAACTGTCTTTTTTGCCCTGTCCGCAGTTTCCGCCACGCGGACGGCGAAGTTGATGGGCGGCACCGAGGCGAACTTCTGGCGCCTGGCACTTTCCACGATATTTCTCGCGATTCTGGCCCACTCGTTCGGGCTTGGACTGGGTGGCAGCGCGTTTCATGTTTTTCTGATCAGTGGACTGATCGGTTTCGGCATCGGCGACATGACGCTCTTTCAGGCCTTACCGCGCATTGGCTCGCGATTGACGGTCATGCTGGTGCATTGCCTGACCGCCCCTATGGCCGCAGTGACCGAATGGCTCTGGCTCGGCACAACCCTCTCGCTCGCGGCAATTATTTCCGGCAGCGTCATCCTCATTGGAGTTGTGATCGCCCTGGCACCTCGAGAGCATTTGCACATCCCCAAACGCCAATTCTGGTGGGGAATTAACTGGGCTGTCTGGGCTGCCATCGGTCAAGCTGGTGGTGTCGTACTCAGTCGCAAGGCCTACGCATTGAACGCGCTGGCCGGAGAAAACATGGATGGCATCACCGCCGCCTACCAACGCATCATCGCGGGCACGATTGTTTCGGGTATCTGCCTGCTTTTGGTGAAACGACAATATCTCGCCGGATGGACCAATCCAGAGGGCGAGTCGGGCCCGGACGCGAAACTGGTCGGCAAGGCCAAGTGGGAAAAATCCAGCGGTTGGCTCCTAGTGAACGCGCTCACCGGGGCAACGCTTGGTGTGAGTTGCTATCAATGGGCGCTGAAGACGACCCCTTCGGGAATCGTGCTGCCCATCGTCGCGCTCGCTCCCCTGGTGGTCATTCCCATCGCACGAATCATGGAAAAAGAAATTCCCTCTCGTCGCTCCATCTTCGGAAGCATCGTCGCCGTCATTGGGGCCGTCTCGCTGGCGATCGTCGCCAGTCGTTAAAAGCGTCGGTCAGCTACCAGAATTGCCCGATTGGGTCGCCTTATTTCAAGGTCGCCGACAACTTGTTTTTGGCATCCCAGATGTACACCGCGCCACTGTGGCCACTGCTGAGAATTGATCCAGTTCCGTTAACAAATGCCACGTCGTAAAGCAGTTCACCGGCGCCTGGCAACTTGCGCAGGCGCCCGCCAGGCGAACGCTGCTCACCGGAATGTTTCTTCAGGTCCGAATAAGTACGCGGAATGCCATCTTCACCAACTGCGATGAGTTGTTTGTCATCCGCCGTCCACCACAACGCGTTGATGGCAGTGCCCAGTCGCGGGAAATTGATTCCCTGAACTCGCGTTTTCACATCCCAGATTTTGATCTCCTCATCCGCACCCGCCGTCGCAATCTGTGTGCCTTTCGCGTCGAATGCCACGGCGTAAACGGAATTGCCGTGTCCTTCGAATCGCGCCGTCTCCTTTTGCGATTCCAGACTCCAGATCTTCGCCAGCTTGTCGGCCCCGGCCGACGCAACGAATTTACCATCGCTGCTCAAGGCCAGATCCAGAATTGTGTCGGCGTGAGCCTTCCAGGTTCGATGCGGTTTAGCCTCACTGAGTTTCCACAAGTGCAGTTTCCCAACTCGCGAGGAACCGCCATCAGCGACAATCAACTCCTCGCCGTTCGACGTAAACACGAGACTTGTTACCCGATCCTCCAATCCGTCACTAAGCAATGCAACACGGTCGAACGATTCACTCTTCCAAATCAGCACCCGACGGAATCCACCCGACGCCAGGCGATCACTCTTCGCACTCCAGGCCAGTGACTGAACCACGTCGGTATGTCCGGAAAGTTTCTTTAACACCGGAGTATCTTTCTTCTGCAAATCATGGATCCAGATTTCGCTCCCCTTACCGGCAGCAAGCCATTTGCCGTCTGGTGAAACCGCCAGCGACAATGCCGGGGTAAACCCGACCGGCAATTTCCCCAGTTTCACTGGAACGAGTTTTGGCTCGGGCCGAAACATCAGCACCTTTGTGTTCCATTCGGCGCCTTTCTCTATCCACGCCGTCAATAGCATAATCTCTTTGTCGGCCAATTGCTTCTTGGGCGGCATGTGGGGATCCGCTTCGGTCGCCAATACCTTGATGAGCAAACTATCCCGGGCTTTGCCCACTTCGACGACGGCACCTGAGTCGCCACCCTTGATGGCCAACTTGCGATCATCGAGACGCAATCCACCTTTCTTCTTGTCGCCGTTATGGCAGGAAAGGCAGTTTTCACGCAACACCACCATGGCGTCCGAAACAAGATTGCTTGAAGTGAGGCTCTGGGATTCCGCACCACAGATCGTCGGTAAAAATCCAGCCAGAAATATCAAATACCTGTTCATCGGAGATGTTGGACGCGATTACAACCCAATGGCATCAAATCCAGTGAGCTAAAAACAGAGCAATTACAGCAAGGTTTTGCAGACCTCGCGCCCGTTATCAAATCTCGCCCTTAGTTCCTTCCAATTGTTCCAAAGCGTCTCAGTGTTGTCCCGGAAAACTGTCCAACGCCGGAAACGGAAAATCAATCGATGGCGTGCGGGCTTTGACCATGATTGCGGAAATCTTTTTCACGATCTCGGGATGCTCTACCGAAACATCTTTGGTTTCGCCGCGATCGGTTTTGAGATCGTAGAGTTCGATATGATAGTTCGGCCGGGGCCGGTTTTTGCCACTGCCACGCGGCATCAGGTTCCGACGAATGCCTTTCCAGTCACCCATCCGAACGGATTGTTGTCCTCCATATGACGGGAATTCCCGATAAAGATACGGACGTGCCTTTTGGCTCTTGCCCAATAAGGTCTGCGAAAAATTGATACCATCGACACCTTTATGGAGACTGTCTTTGGAACCGACCAGCGCCAGTAACGTGGGCATCCAATCTTCAAATCCCGTCACGCGTTCACTTACGGTTCCGGGCTTGATTCTGCCTTTCCATTTCACGATTCCCGGCACCCGGATACCGCCTTCGTAAAGTGTCCCTTTGCCATCGCGTAATCCACCGGCCGATTCAAAGAAGGCGCAATCCGTCCCGGCGAGCCCTTGATGAGTACCGTTGACAGGACCGTTGTCGCTGCTGAACACAAAGATGGTGTTTTCGTCGAGCCCCAGTTCATTCACAAGTTTCATTACCCGCCCGATCTCACGGTCCATTCGCGTGATCATCGCGGCATAGGCGGCTTTCGGATAAAAGTGCGGAATGTAAC
>CALBIE010000235.1 GCA_937893495.1 uncultured Verrucomicrobiales bacterium
ATCAGCACCTTACCCTTGTTGTCTGCCGCCATCGCGTGCGGAAGTAATCCGACGAAGAGTGCAAGGGCTGAGATGATTCGTACTAAAATCACGCGAATCTTTGCGGCAACGACATAGACTTGGGCGTTGAACTGGCATCCTCTCCCCGCGACGCAGGAGTGGGGAGAGGAACAAGGAGAGGGGTTCGCCACCGAAAAACCTCCTCTCCCCGACCCTCTCCTCCATTCGGATGGAAGAGAGGGAGTGGCGGCGGCTCTGTCGTGCTGGGTATTCATCATTGTTGTAGTCCTTCTGGTTACCGTGAAGTTTACTCCTGATTGTCCCGACGGCGAGATTCGAATTCACGGGAAGAAGACGCGATTGAACCGGCCCTCAAAATCCCGAAACCTTTTCGCCGTCGCCACGCTTCTGCGACCTGAAGGTCGCGCTCCCGTGGAAGTTTCCGTGATGCGCACGGACAACCCGGCGCAGCCATGATCAGTTGGCGGAAAGGTTTCAGTGCACTTCCCACGACCATCGTGCCAGATCTGAATCACCCGCGATCATCCAGATACTTCCACCTGCCCTCGTAGCGCCGGAACCGGGATCGTTCATGATGGGTATGCGGTTGGCCATCCATTCGATAGTCCGCACGAAACTCGACTTTACCGTTTTTGTCGTCCCGGTTTCCCAGACTTGTCGAGACAACTTTCAGGGACAGCCATTCGACCTGTTTCACGGTCTCCTCGACCTCCAATCGGAGCTTCGCCGTCCGGGAATCGGGATGGGTTGTTTCAACCAGATAATCAACCTGCTTGAGTCGATAGGCGCAGAAGCGGGATCGCATCAACTGCTCGGCGGTTTCCGGTGTCGCCCGGCAATCCAGAAAGCGACCACAACACGATTCATGTTTTCCGCCCGACCCGCAGGGACAGTCGGTATGAGGAGGTAAGATTGACATCATGTACTGCCGACCCAATCGCGGCAGACGGCGTGACAACGACCATGGCACCAGGGTGCCACCAGCGCAAATTCAGAAATTCGAATCGAAGTATCGAAACAACGGATGAGCCTAACCTTTGCGGTTGGGATTCACCACGAAGAGCACAAAGACGGGAACCTTCTGGGTTTACCGGTCCCAAGACAAATTCACCCGGCGGGTGAACGCGTCTCGGGTTGACCGAACTGCAGCCAACCCGGTGAAATTCAAAATCTTCTCTTCGTGCTCTTCGTGTCCTTGGTGGTTCAACTGCGGTTTTTAGGACGAGCGTTTCCCCCGGCCAATCACAAAACCGGGAACGCGTTCAACTACCGCGGCTCCGGACGAGGCTTCATTTCGTCATACTGTTTCGCGCTCTCCCCAATCCAGTATGGCGACGAACCCCAGAGCGGCATCGTCGGCAAGGTTGTCTCCCAATCGGCGAGTTGACGGAACAGCGATTCGAACCGGCCATTTTCCACGCCGGACAAATCGTTGGCTTCCCCGATATCCGTGCCCGGGCGGAACAACTGCGCTGGCCGATGGGACAAACGGATCAGCTTGTCCCCACCGGTTCGAATCGCCGTCTGTCCCTGCAACCGCCAGAACAACGTCCGTTCAACCGGTGGCTTGTCCCCTTTCAGATAAGGCAGGAGGTTGACGCCATCGTAGGCACCGTACTTTTTGACGCCACTCGCAAAGTTTCGTTTGTCCTCGTGTGACAACGGCTGGCGCAACGCCAGCGGCTTCGCGTCACAGGCGGCGAGAAAGCTGGGCAACAGATCGAGACTCGATGCCGGGCTGTCGTAATGCCTACCGCCAGGCAGGGTTCCCGGCCAATTCCAAATCATCGGCACCCTTACACCACCTTCGCGCAGATTCCCTTTCGCTCCGGAAAGCTTTCCATTCCAACTCGCGTTACCCGTGGCGCCGCCATTGTCCGAAAAGAAAACCATGAGCGTGTTCTTTTCCTCACCCTCGGCTTCCAGCCATTTCCGGATTCGGCCAATCCCGCGATCGAGCGCATACATCATCGCGGCGTAGGTGCGACGTTTCTTGTCTTCGATGTGCGGAAAGTGCGCGAGATCCTCCTCGGTCGCATGCATTGGCCCATGGGGAGCGTTGTACGAAAGAAAAAGAAACCACGGCTTTGCTTCTCCCTTCTGTCGATTGAGCCACTCAAGCGCATCCGCCGTAAAAAAATCCGTCAGGTAGGGATGGAAAAACTCCCGCAACGGTTCGCCGTTTCTTTCCAGTTTGTGGTTGTCCGGTTTTGGAAAATAACCATGACTCCCGCCCAGCATTCCGCAGAAATAATCGAACCCGCGCTCGTTGGGATGGAAACCCGCACCAATCCCGAGATGCCATTTCCCAATCAAAGCGGTCGCATATCCTGCTGCCCGCAGGTGATCGCCGAGCGTATGCTCACCGGGCGGCAAGCCAAGCAACTCCGGCCGCGTCGCATAATTGGCGGCGGCGTTGTTGAGGTTTCCCTCATACCCGAACCGCCGCGGATCCCGCCCGGTCATCAAACCGGCACGGGACGGCGAACACACCGGGCTGGCCACGTAACCCTGACTGCAAAAGACACCCGATTTCGCCAGCGCATCCAGATGCGGCGTCTGCAAGTGTTTGCTTCCCATGAAACCCATGTCGCCATAGCCCATGTCATCGGCGAGTAGAACCAGGATGTTCGGACGCGCCTCGTTCGCTGAGTGAATGGAAACCGAACTCAAGATCAGCAAGTTGAAAACAAATGCGCGAACGAATGATGTGGCCATGACGCGTGGGTTTAATTGTTGCACCGCCGCATTTCAATCCTACAGGAGACCTGCTTCGTGCCCGGAACCGATGGGACCGCTCGGAGAACGGTCGCCGCCAGAAGGCAATCGTTTCCGTAACAATAAACTGAATCCTGCAAACCCTCCCCTTCGCGTTAGCGGTCGAAACTACATTCCGAAAACGATTCCTGCAATCAGTCCAATGAGGTAAGCGATGAACCAAAGCAGAAACGCAACTCGATCGGTGATGGGAAGGGTTCCAATTTGATACCATCGTGATTTTACCACATCACCTAGTTCCAATCCCGGCAGATCGTCAGTCTGGGTTTTGAGACACTTCAGGATAAACACCCCGACGATATTGCACATCAGTGCCATCACTACACCCACGGGATGCTCTTTCAGGTAATCAATCAGCTTTCCGTCCGCCGTCAGATTTAACAGGGCGCCCAGAAACATGCCAATGGGGAGATAGAACAGCGCCACCAGAAGGTAACCGAACAGCAAACCCGGCGTCAGTCTCGGCTTGGGGAGCTCCCACTCATACTGCATCACCACCGGCCATAAGGATGACGGCAATACCATGGCAACGCAGGATTCATCCTCCAGGACCAGCAGAGGAAAGTAATTACCGTTCAACTTGCCTGCGGGAAGGTGCTTCCGACAAACCATGATAGTACTCATACGGCACTGTTTCTTTGAATCCAAACCGGCCGGAATTTCGAGGCCGAACGCCGGTGTGGTTTCCGCCGTCAGATGATCCGCAATCTTGCGAGCATCTGAATCGACCGGCTGCGTACCTTTCAGCCTGAACAGTGCCCGGGAAAGCTCGCGGAGAAAATCCAGGTTCTGATCATCAGAAAGCTGGAATACCACATCGGCTGGCGCATCACCGCGACCCTGCCGAAAAAGTTCGACGTTAGACTGCACCAAATGCCCCCAGACCAGTCGGCCTTTATGTAGCAGTTTGGATTGCAATCGATAGATCCGCTCAAGTTCGCCGCCGGCAACCCAGCGCGGCATTCGCATCTTGAGACCACCGAGCATTCCAGGAATCCATGACCACCTGCGTTTCCGCGCCAACCGGACCGCACAAGCCTTGAGCAACAATTTTTGTTTCATCGGTGAAACTCCTTCGATGTGAGTCAACTACCTTCGCAATCTATTCCTGCAACCCGATTGTATCAATTACCAACTCAGCGGGAATGGGATGCACTGACTTCCCGGGCGGACACTTCTGTTGAGGGCGATCGAATTCCCGTCAATCGCGTGCTGAATCACCTTGAACAGGGTTTCCTGTAACGACACCGCAAGCTGATCAATTGTGGGCCTTCCTGAGGGAGTGTTGAATACTCGCCGGTTTTGTTCAGTTCGCGAACCACACGAATCACTCCTGAACCGCAGGTCGGGTTTACCATACCCGGCGATGCGCCCGAATCACTGCGCGGTCACGAAAAAAGTTTCGCAATCGGCTGACCCCGGTCGGTGATTGGAACAGGTCGGTCTCCATCGTAAAGGTGCTTGCGGTAATCGACGCCGAGTGCGGCGCAGATGGTGGCGAAGAAATCGGGAACTCCGACGGGATTGGAGACAATCTTCTTCGATAGCTCGTCCGTTTCTCCCCAGGCTCCGCGATGCGCCAGCCCGCCGCCGGCAAGGACGCAGCTAAAGGCCGTGCCCTGATGGCCGCGACCGCCATTGCTGTCGAATTCCGGAGGACGACCAAATTCCGTCGTGATCACGACCAGCGTCTTGTCGAGCAATCGCTTCTTTTCAAGATCGGTTATCAAAGTCGCGACGGCCGTGTCGAGTTCCTGAATCAAGGCATGTTGCTTGAGGATTCCCTCGTTGTGAACATCCCAGCCGGCGCCGTTCAGAAAATTGAGGTTATGGGAGACCTCGATGAAGCGCACTCCGCGTTCGACCAACCGCCGACTGAGGAGGCAACGCTGACCAAACTCGCCGCCATAACGCGTCCGTAGGTCGGCGGGTTCCTTATCCAGTCGAAAGACGCGATTGAACTCGGGACCGCTCAATTTCAGGCTTTGCTCGATGGCGGCATCGTAGTTGAGCAAGCGCGAGTCTTGCGTTTGACCGGCGTTTTTCCGCAGAACCGACAGAAACGATTCCCTCCGTGATTGCCGGAAGGGTGTAATGCCTTCGGGCCGCGACAACCCGGCCGGTCCCTGGCTGGTGTCGGTCAGGTAAAGATAGCCATGACGCGCACCGAGAAATCCGGGCCCGCGAGTGATATTCGGATAACCGATCAACACATACGGCGGAGCGTCCGCCGTCGCCGCGCCGCGCTCATGGACGATCAGCGAACCCAGCGAAGGATAGGTCACGGTGCCGCTAATGGGTCGGCCAGTGTGCATCCGATTCGTAGCGGCGGCGTGTTCATCGATCATTTCGTGATGCACGGTCCGCACCACGGTCACGCGATCCATTACCGGCGCCAGGTTCTTCAAGTGCTCACACAATCGCACGCCGGGAACGGCGGTTTCAATGGACTCATAATACGAGCCGGGAGTTTTCTTTTTGGGATCGCCTTTGCGTTTGGGATCAAACGTGTCCACCTGCCCCATGCCGCCACCCAACCAGATGGAAATGACGTGCTCGGCCTTGCCTTGAATCAACTTGTCGGCCGGTTCCGCGAGAAGACTCTTCGGCAACGCCAATCCGCTGGAGACGGCCGCAGCCATTCCCAGAAACTCGCGACGATTGAGGGCAGTTTGATGATTCATGGCATCCATACAAATTCACGGTGATTGACCAGGCTCCACACCAGGTCTTCGTAGATTTCACGCCAACGCGATTGCACTCGCGGATCAGGCGGCGGTCCCGAACGAACCCGGCGTTCCACTTTCTTCTGAATGGTGTTGGCTTCGGAGCGCTGATGATTGAACCAGGTGACCAACGGCAATGGCGGCAGTGCCTGCGGTTGCGTGATCCGGCTTTCGGGAACCAATCGATTATCGAATCCCTCCGACAACGCGCTCGAGAAAGCCGCCCGTTCACCAGCCCTTGGCCGGCGACTGAGAAAACGCACAAAAAGCGCATCTACCAAGGCTTCAGACGATTTCGCTTCGACCGCCAGTTGCGCCAATTCACTCCCTTGAAAAGCCCGAATCAGAGTCATTGTCAGGGTACCATTGGCGAGAACTCCCGGCTGCAGGATGTTCGGATCGGGATCACGCGCGTTGATTGGTTTCTGGCGGGAACCGGACCAGCCGAAGGCTTGCAGGACATCAGTGACGGCCCGGGCGCGCGGCAGGGAAAGGCTCGGTCGATCCCTTTCATTGTTCAGACTCGCCAACATCCAGGCGCGACTGGGCCGCCCGAGGGTGAGCCGATTACTGATGGGGCGGCGACCGTCATGCACGAAGGTCAGTTCACCAATATCCATCGGCGAACCCGTCGATGCGTGCAGCGAATCGACAATCTGTTCCGCCGTCAATCGCCGCCGCTCCGGCGCATTGAAAAATCGCAATTCCGCCAGGGCACCCAGATTGTTTCCGGTCGCTATGCGCTGATAAGTCTGAGAAGTCATAATGAGGCGGACTACCTGCCGCGTGTCATAGTCGTGGGAAATCAACTGATGAGCCAACCAGTCGAGTAATTCCGGATGACTCGCCTGACGCCCTTCCCAATCGTGGGCAGGTTCGACAAAACCCGCGCCGATCAGTTGTTTCCAGATGCGATTCACAACAACCCGGGGAAAGCGCTGATTCTGCGGCGCGGTGATCAACGTGGCGAGACGCTCCCGCAAATCATTCGGCTGGCGCATGAGCCGATCAATTTCGTCCCCATCAGCAATCCCGGTGACATTCGCAAACGGCCACACGGCGGCAACCGGCTCGTCCGGTTTCAAGGTTACGCGGATCAGAGATTCGCGGCCCTGTTGGTTGAAGAATGCAGCCGGCACCCGACTTGTCTTTGGCACCGTCGCCGGCTTCCGTTGAAACATTGCAGCCAGGGAGTACAAATCGCGCTGGGTCGTGCTGTGATAGGGCGAATCGTGGCAGCGGGCACATTGCAATTCGACCCCTAGAAACGCCGACGCCACGATGTGTCCTTTGGCGGCAAAGGGTGCGTCATTCTCCGCCGCCATCGCAAACCCCGCGCTTCCTCCGCCATGCTGACTGCCGCGCATCAGGATCAACTCAGTCACCATCCGGTCCAGTGACTTGTTGTCGCGCAGCGAGTCGTGGAGAAACCAGCGGAACGGCCCGGTGCTGTTGAGTGACGCATTGAGCAGCGTCGGATTCTCCGCCAATGCGTCGAGCCAGTAGCTCATTCGATGATCAGCGCCACGATCATAACCGGCGCACCGACCTTCAAAAGTACCCAAATCGCATCCCAAGAGATCGAGATCACTTCAACTGCGTTCATTATCCCCCCGGATAAACACGGCGCCCGGACAGGCTAGATCGGCATCCGGGCAATTTCCCGATAGGCGGCGACGACCTTGTCGCGAATGGCGACGACCGTCTGCAACGTGACTTCTGCGTTGGCGTTGGCGACGGCG
>CALBIE010000236.1 GCA_937893495.1 uncultured Verrucomicrobiales bacterium
CACCGGATCCCCGTCCCGATCTGCGGATGAGGTTCCAGTGCGAGTGCGTCCATCAAGGCCAGAGTCGGCAGAATCGAAATTTCCTCGTTCAAATTCGCGGCCGGGAGTCCCGCACGGAAGTAAACGCTCAAGTGCAGGTTCCCGAGACAAGCGCGCCAGGGACGTTCACGTTGTCCATGGAAATTCTCTCCGGCCAATGCCACGCACGCCAGAATGTCGGGCATGATGAAATCTTCTTCCCGCGCAAGTTGAACCAATTGGTCAAATTGCGATTGTTTCGAGCGCTCAACGACGATGGCCAATCCGTGCGGAATTTCATCCTTCATCCACGGAAACCTCCAGGGCTGCGCGTCGCCGGCAAACACCTGCCACAATTTTCGGGTGGCATCCGGCAAGTCCCGCAGGGCAACCGCTTCAGGTTCCCGGTCGAACACCTTGGAACTGCCAAGCAACACCGGACAATCCGTCAGAATCTGCATAATAAGAGAACGCGTCTGACCATGGATGTTAGTGATCCTGAATGCATCTCAATAAAAGGGCACTCGATTACGGTTGAATATGCAAATCGGTCACCGCGCCCAGATGCGCGCTGCTTACCGTCGCGGCGTATTTCGCCAGCACACCGCGCGTGTAGCGTGGTTTGGGTTGTTTCCATTTTTTCAATCGAGCCGCAATTTCCTTTGCCGGAACTCCGAGGTTCAACTCCCGTTTCTCAGCGTCGATGGTAATCGTGTCTCCGTTCTTCACAATAGCGATTGGGCCGCCTTCATAAGCCTCCGGCGTCACGTGCCCGACGACAAAACCATGACTGCCGCCACTGAAACGCCCGTCCGTAATCAAGGCGACATCCTTCCCAAGGCCTTTGCCCATAATAGCGCCGGTCGGGGAGAGCATCTCACGCATTCCCGGGCCGCCTTTGGGCCCCTCCGAACGTATCACAATCACGTGCCCTTTTTTGACTTTTCCCTTAAGGATTGCCTGTAACGCAGTCTCTTCGCTTTCAAAACAAATCGCTTTACCGGAAAACTTCAGACCTTCCTTGCCACTGATCTTTGCGACGGCACCCGTCCTGGCGAGATTCCCGTAAAGCACAACGAGATGTCCGTCTTTTTTAATCGGATTGTCAAATCCCCGGATAATCTCCTGCCCCGCCGGATACTTCGGGGCGTTCTTCAGATTCTCCGCCAGTGTTTTGCCAGTCACAGTCATGCAATCACCGTGCAGCAGGCCTTTGTCCAACAGCATCTTCATCAATGGCACCGTGCCCCCGATGTTAACCAGGGCAGCCATGACGTACTTGCCGCTCGGCTTCAAATCAGCAAGAACCGGCGTGCGCTTGCCGATCCGCGTGAAATCGTCAATCGTCAGCTTTACGTCTGCGGCAAAGGCCATTGCCAACAAATGCAGCACGGCGTTCGTGGAACCACCCAGCGCGGTCACCACGGTGATGGCGTTTTCAAACGCCTTTTTCGTCATGATGTCGCGCGGCCGAATTCCGCGTTTGAGCAGATTCATCACCGCTTTCCCGGCCGCTTCGCAGTCCTTCTTTTTATCCTGCGAGATCGCCGCCTGCGCGGAACTGTTGGGCAGGCTCATTCCCAGTGCCTCAATGGCGCTGGCCATCGTGTTGGCAGTGTACATTCCTCCGCAGGAACCAGCCCCCGGTATCGCACAGGCTTCGAGTTGCGCCAGCTTTCGGTCCGACATCTGATTGTTGGCGTGTTGCCCGACCGCCTCAAAACACGACACAATGTCCACATCCTGTTTCTCAAAACAACCGGGCAGAATCGTTCCGCCATAGACAAATACTCCGGGACGATTGAGTCTCGCCAGGCCGATGAGACAGCCCGGCATGTTCTTATCGCAGCCACCAATCGCGACCACGCCGTCAAACCCTTCGCAACCAACTACCGTTTCGATGGAGTCGGCGATTACTTCACGGGACACCAGCGAATATTTCATTCCCTCGGTGCCCATGGAAATGCCATCGGAAATGGTTATCGTATTGAACTCAACAGCCTTGCCGCCCGATCGATCCACGCCGGCACAGACACTTTTGGCGAGGACGTTGATGTGCATATTGCACGGCGTGACCATGGCCCAGGTGGAGGCAATCCCGATTTGTGATCGATGGAAATCCTTCCGCTCGAACCCGACTGCATAAAGCATCGCCCGACTCGGTGCCCGCTCCGGTCCATCCACCACAACCGCCGAATGAGCGCGTTCAAGAGACTTTTTCGCTTTAACTTTTCGATTCATCGTTTTCGTTTCTTTCATAACTTCGACCGGGAAAGAGTCATACAATCGACAGGTTGAAACAAACAAAAACGCCGGGTCGATTGACGGAACCATCCCGCCTTCACCAAGGGCGCCTGAATTCCGTCAACTTCAATTCCGGAGTGGATTTCATCCGGACACTGGGCCAATATGGCAGCGACCCGGCGATGGCGTATCCATACTTTGCGCACGTCATAATTTGAGAATCGAGAAAGAGCCATGGCGAATGTAAGGCTGAAAAGCAGCAGTAAAAGCGATCCCGCTCGCTGGATTCTTGCGGTCATTGGTATTGGTCTCGTGGGCGGATCAATATGGCTGGCTCGATTTCTCAATCAGCCAATCCAGGAGATGACCGATTTCCGACCCATCGAAGTGCTCGCCGATGGCTACGTCTCGTCCCATGCATGCCGCGAGTGCCATGCGCATAATCACGAAACCTGGTCCGCCAGCTATCATCGGACGATGACTCAAATCGCATCGCCCGAGACGGTGTTGGCCAGCTTTGCCAATAAGACGGTTTCCATTCCTTCACATCCACAGGAATATCATCTCAGCACCCATTCCGGGATGCTTTGGATGAGTCAATCCACAAATGTTGCCGGCCAACCGACGCTCGAGTTACCAATAGTCCTGACGACAGGGTCGCATCACATGCAGATTTATTGGTACGCGACGGGCGTTGCGCGAACCATCGCGATGCTTCCAATCATCTACCTGAAAGAGGAAAAGAAATGGATTCCGCGCGCGGCGGCTTTCCTCGGTCCACCGCACCAGAATATCTACACCGAATTGGGCAGATGGAACAAGGGCTGCATCAACTGCCACGCGACGCATGGAAATTCCACCTTGCTGGGTGTGGACGGAATACCAATGTGGGACACCAAGGTCGCCGAGTTTGGAATCTCATGCGAGGCGTGTCATGGACCGGGCGAGAATCACATTCGTTATCACCGTAACGGGATTGGCGAAACGAAGAAGGCTGATCCGATTGTCAATCCAGCAAAACTTTCCCACAAACTATCCGCTCAAGTCTGCGGAAGTTGCCATAGCGCCAACGACGCCCTCGATGTGCGCAAGGGCCGCCTGAACTATCTGCCAGGTGACGATTTAACCACCAGGCGATTTCTCATTCAGCGGGATGACGCAACCCGGGATTACATGCGTCGCAACAATTCAGAGGAGTATGGCAGTCCGGAAAAAATTGAAAATGCGCTGAATGAAATATTCTGGAAGGACGGGGTAGTGCGAGTTACCGGACGAGAATATTCGAGTCTCCGGCATACGGCCTGCCATCAAAAGGGGACTGCTTCGTGCCTTTCCTGCCACGCGATGCATCAATCCGCTAAAGATCCGCGACCAGCAGCAGAGTGGGCCAATGACCAATTACAGGCTGACAAAACCGGACAACAAGGATGCGTGCAATGTCACGATGCAAAACGTTTTGCCGCCCGCGAACACACCCATCACGCCACGGATTCGTCCGGCAGCCAATGTTACAACTGTCATATGCCACACACCAGTTACGGCCTGCTGAAAGCCGTCCGTAACCACGCAATCGACAGCCCGGACGCAAAAAAAAGCGCCACCAGCGGCCGACCCAACGCGTGCAACCTCTGTCATCTTGACAAGTCACTCGATTGGACTGCGGAACACCTGTCATCCTGGTACGGCATTGCCAAGCCGATCCTGAATAATGACCAGAAATCCGTGTCCGCGGCAGTACTGGGTGCTTTGCGCGGAGATGCCGCAGAACGGGCGTTAATCGCGTGGCACTTTGGTTGGGAGCCGGCGCAGAAAGCCTCCGGACTCGACTGGATGCCACCATTCCTGAGTATCCTGGCAAACGACCCCTACGACGCCGTTCGTTTCATCGCGGGAAGGTCCATGAAAACACACCCGCTTCTAAGGGACATCGAATTCGATTTCATTGGCACCCTCGAGCACCGCGAAACGACAGCCATGAAAATCTTTTCGAAATGGATTAATTCCGCCACCACCAGCCCGAAAGCCCGCAACGATCTGTTGCTCGACGTAAATGGGAACGTGATTCGCGCCACCTATGATCGCCTGGTAAAAGAACGCGACCATACTCCGATTAACTTGCTTGAGTGATCAGTTATTTCAATCAGGTAATGTGCGCGCCCTGCGCGTCGGTAAACACGGAATAAACTGACGTGCTCGCTGTCATGAAAAGGCGATTGCGTTTCATGCCACCGAAGCAGACGTTGGAGCAAATCTCCGGCAGGTAAATCAGCCCAATGCGTTCACCGTCCGGTGCAAAGACGTGCACGCCGTCGTAGCCGTCCCCCACCCATCCGGCGCTGGCCCAGATATTTCCGTCCTTGTCAGCGCGAATCCCATCGGCGCCGCCGAGGCCTTCCTTCTTCTTCGTGGGGTCAGCCGGGTCCGGATATTCAAGGCGCATCGAGGTGAAAATCTTTCCATTACGCAGCTTCTCCGTGCCGACGACATCCCACACCTTAATGGGCTTGGGGTGTTCGGAACCCGTATCGGAAATATAGAGTTTCTTGTAGTCCGGCGAGAAGCAGAGCCCGTTCGGCTTCACGATCTCATCCGTCACCTTCGTAATCTTCCCGGTCTTCGCGTCAATGCGGTAAACGGCTTCCTTGTGATGCAGCGGTCCCTTGTTGCCCTCGTAGTTCCACATGCTGCCGTAACCCGGATCGGTGAACCAGATGGAATCATCGGCCGGATGCACCACCACGTCGTTGGGAGCGTTGAACGGTTTGCCCTCGAACTTGTCCGCCAGCACCGTGGGCGCGCCATCGTATTCATAACGCACAACGCGGCGGTTCCCGTGTTGGCAGGAGATTTCCCGGCCTTGCCAGTCAAAGGTGTTTCCGTTGCTGTTCCCGGAGGGATGGCGAAATGTCGTCGTCCGCCCGTCGTCTTCAATCCAACGCATCTGCACGTCGTTGGGAATGTCGCTCCACAGCAGATACCGCCCCACCCCGTTCCACGCCGGCCCCTCGGCCCAGAGCATGTTTTGGCTGTGGTAAATCCGTTGGACCGGAGTATTTCCAATCATGTATTTTTTGAATCGTGGACTCAGCGCGACGATATCCGGGTCCGGATACCGCGTGGGAATGACTCCCGTCCAATCGCGCGGCACCGCGCCAAAAGTTCGCGCCGCCATCGTGGCCATGACGGCCGCCCCGGCACGGGTCAGAAACTTTCGACGGCCGGCATCGAACACTTCGTTGCGAAAACATTCCTCAACTTCCGGATGGATACTGGTGGATTGCATGGGTCGAATTGTATGGGGTCGTGTTCGCTTGGCGAGTCAGAATTCTAACGGCAGTCATTAGCCGTATTTTGCCAATTCCTTGTCGCATCGGATTCCGGCATTGGATTTGTCCAGAAACCATTTTATCATGCCGGCATATGAGCGATATCGGAGCGAACAAACCTTCCAACTCTGCAGTCACCGACTGGGTCGATGAAGTGACTCAACTCACGAAACCGGACAAGGTATTCTGGTGTGACGGTTCGGCCGACGAACGACAGGCACTCCTCGCACGGGCGGTCGAAGAGAACATTCTGATTCCGCTCAACAAGGATAAATGGCCCGGGTGCTACTACCATCGGTCCAATCCAAACGACGTGGCGCGCGTTGAGGACAAGACTTTTATCTGCAGTACGCACGAGGACGACGCCGGTCCCACGAACAACTGGATGGCACCGGCAGCCATGTACAAAAAGCTCAATGACCTGCTGCGCGACAGTATGAAGGGCCGGACGATGTACGTGATTCCCTACCTCATGGGGCCACCCGGTTCGTCGATGTCGCGCGTGGGCATTGAAGTGACCGATTCGATTTACGTGGTTTTGAGCATGGGAACGATGACCCGCATGGGCCAATCCGCGCTCGAACATCTCGGCGATTCGGACAATTTCAATCGTGGTATTCACACGATGCTTGATATAAATCCAGAGCGTCGTTACATCGCCCATTTCCCGCAGGACAACGCCATCATCTCCGTCGGATCGAATTACGGCGGAAATGTTTTACTCGGAAAAAAATGCCTCGCGCTGCGCCTCGCCTCATGGTGGGGCCGCCAGGAAGGCTGGATGGCCGAACACATGCTCATTCTCGGACTTGAATCACCCGAGGGCAAAAAGACCTATGTGGCGGCCGCCTTCCCGAGCGCCTGCGGCAAAACGAATTTTGCCATGCTGGTGCCCCCGGAACGCTTCAAAGGTTGGAAAGTCTGGACCGTCGGCGATGACATCGCCTGGATGCGCCCCGGCAAAGATGGAAAACTCTACGCCATCAATCCGGAAGCCGGCTACTTCGGCGTCGTTCCCGGAACCAATCGTCATTCGAATCCCAACGCGATGGATTCACTCGCGCGGGACACGATTTTCACCAACGTTGCCATCACTCCCGACGGTGACATCTGGTGGGAGGGCAAGGATGAGATGCCTCCGGATGACTTGATCGATTGGCAGGGCAATCCCTGGAAGCTGGGCTCCGATAAAAAGGCGGCGCATCCCAACAGCCGGTTCACCGCACCGATGACCAACAACCCGATGCTGGCGCCGGAAGTGAATGATCCCGAGGGCGTTCCCATCAGCGGGATTATTTTCGGCGGCCGACGATCCACGGCTATTCCACTGGTCTTCCAGGCATTCAACTGGATTCATGGCGTCTATGTCGGCGCGACGATTGGTTCCGAAACCACGGCCGCCGCCGTCGGTGCAGTCGGCCAGGTACGGCGCGACCCGATGGCGATGCTCCCCTTCTGTGGTTACAACATGGGTGATTACTTCATTCACTGGTTGCGCATGCGCAAACGGATCCAATTTCCCCCGCGCATTTTTCATGTGAACTGGTTCCGCAAGGATGAGGACGGTAATTTTCTGTGGCCGGGTTACGGCGAGAACATGCGCGTGCTGAAATGGATCGTGGATCGCTGCGAAGGAAAAGCGAACGCAAATGAGACTCCCCTCGGCTGGGTTCCCGGCC
>CALBIE010000237.1 GCA_937893495.1 uncultured Verrucomicrobiales bacterium
ACGTCACGAAAAAACCATGCCTTCAGCGTTACTCTCAGATTTTTGTCTCACACCCTAGTGCCGAGGGCCGCTGTCTTTCCCCTTTCCTTGAGAGTCGCCATGTCGTAACTTCGCCGGTCCTTTGGCAAAATGCCCAGTGTTTACATAAAAACCTACGGATGTCAGATGAACGAGCGCGACAGCGAGGCGGTCGCGGCCCAACTCGTGGCCCGGGGTTATTCATTGGCTGAAGGAGAGGAGTTGGCGGATGTAGTTCTCCTTAACACCTGTAGTGTTCGCGACATGGCTGAACAGAAGGCGCTCCATAAGATGGATTCGCTGATTGGCAACGCCCGAAAACATCGTCCGGGCGTTAAATTTGGTTTTATGGGCTGCATGGCTCAAAGTCGTGGCAGTGAGTTGATCGATCGTTTGCCGGATGTGGACCTCGTGCTTGGAACGCAGAAATTTCATCGCGCACCGGAATATATCGATGAAATCCTCTCCGGTCGGCGGAAGAAGATTGTTGATACGGAAGAGGAGGTGGGCAGCGAGGCCACGATTCGCGAGCACGTATTGGGAGGGGCTGTCAAGGGACGGTCCGTAACAGCCTTCGTCAGCATCATGCAGGGATGTAATCAATATTGCACTTTTTGCATTGTGCCCTACACACGGGGTAAAGAGCGCAGCCGATCCATCGAAGACATTGTGAGTGAAGGCCGTGAATTGGTATCGAACGGGGTTCGCGAAATCACCCTGCTGGGGCAGATTGTGACGAGCTATGGCAGACGCGAAATTGGCATGCGAGATGGAAAAAGCGCTTTCGTTCAACTCATCGAAGCCGTTCACGAAATCGAAGGGCTGGAACGAATTCGGTTCACCTCTCCGCACCCCAAAGGATATGGCGATGATTTAATTGCTGCGTACCGTCAACTACCGAAACTCGTTGAGAGCGCGCATCTTCCTGTCCAGAGCGGCAGTGACCGTGTTCTCGGTTTGATGCATCGTGGATATACCCGCCAGCGTTATCTGGAAATTATTCGCAAGCTGCTCGCGGTAAGGCCGGAAATGGGAATCACCACGGACATCATCGTCGGATTTCCGGGTGAAACCGAAGCGGATTTTGAAGAGACGCTTTCGCTATGTCGTGAAGTAAGATTCCAGAACGCATTCCTTTATAAATATTCGCAGCGAAAGGACACGCCGGCGGCGGAAATGCCGGATCAATTGCCGCAGGAGGTCATTGATGAACGCCACGTACGCCTGTCGAAGGTCGTTGACGACATCCGAGCCGGTCTGTTTGAAAAATGTGTGGGCCGCCAGGTTGAAATTCTTGCCGAAGGACCGAGTCGCAAGAATGCGGCGCGATTTCAAGGTCGGACGCGTTGTAACAAAATTGTAATATTCGATGGATCGGCGCGACACCTTGGTCAGTTGCTGGAAGTGCGCGTGACCGAGGCCAGTCCCTCAACTCTTTATGGTGATCCGGCCGTGATAAATCTGGAAGCATGACAATCTCCACTCTCTCAATTCTCCTCGGACTGCTCTACGGCCTTCCGCAACTTTATGCCCTGGTGCAACCGGAGGAGTTCAAGGCGGTCTTAAGAAAGTTCTCCCGTTCGATGGTGCTCGGCTATCTCACCTCCGGGATTGCGACCGTCTGGTTCCTTTACAATCTGCAACAGGAAAACATCGCCGACTTCGCGGTGTACAAAAAATATATGTTTGCGGGATTTGCCGGCCTTGGCCTGGGAACTTGTATTTATTTGCGGGATTTCCTGGCGGTGCGCGGCTTTGCGGTAATGCTTTTGCTGGCTGCGAAGCTTGTTTGTGACACCGCCCGTTGGGCCGACACGCCGTTGCGATTGTTTCTTATCACCTGGGCCTACGTGTGGGTTATTGTGGGCATGTGGTGGACAATATCACCATGGCGCTGCCGCGATTGGTTGGACTGGAATGTGTCTGATGACGCGCGGTTCAAAATACTGAGCGGCGTTCGACTTGGCTTTTCGATTTTTCTGGTCGTGCTGGGATTGACGGTATTCCGTGGGTAGATAAAATAGGGATTCCGCGACCGTTGCATCGGCGTTCGGGCCAAAAAGAGTTCGTGAAAAACTTCTCTTTCCGTGGCCCAATCTCACCGTGTCTGAATCAAAAGGCAGATTTCTCGTTGTGCGCGGTGGCGCAATTGGTGATTTTATACTCACCCTTCCTGTATTCTCGGCGATCCGGGAAACATTTCCCGCCGCCCACATCGAACTTCTCGGCTATCCGAACGTAACGCCGCTGGCACTGGAAAGTGGATTAGTGGACGGCGCGCGCTCGATTGACGCCCGGCCGATGGCCAGCTTTTTCATCAGGAGGGGCGAAACGGATGAGGAATTGTCCGAGTATTTTGGCAGCTTCAACATCGTAATTTCGTATCTCTATGATCCGGACGGGTTCTTCCAGATCAACGTCTCCAGGTGCGGCAAGAT
>CALBIE010000238.1 GCA_937893495.1 uncultured Verrucomicrobiales bacterium
GCAGTCCGAGCAAGGCCTGATCCTGCTCCTTCAATTGCGGCGCAACGGTTTTGTCATCCTTCTCGACCAGTCGTTCAAATGTGTATTCCTCATCCACCACATCCGGCGGGCCGGCGATGATGACGGTCTTGCCCGCCATTGCCATCGCGCGCGTCACGATCGGGACATAACGTTTCCAGTCATGCTGAACCGCCGTGCCGGATTGCGACCCGGCCGGCAGCTTGCCAGCGCGTTTGCCCGCAGGGCGTTGCGCGGTTTTCTGCTTGAACCACAGCGCGTTGTCCACGCGGCCCTTGCCCGTATCGGTGGCCGATGCCACGCCGTGCTGCTTACCGCCGGATTCGTCACGCGCGTCGCCCAGGTCGAGCGGGCAAAACAGTACCGGCTTCCCCGCGGCAAGCGTTTCCGGTTTCAGATAATGTCCGGCCACCTCCTCGGCGCTGAGGGCGCGATGGAAAATGGCGACGTGATCAATCATGCCCTGATAGGTGCTGCCGGTCGGATAATCGCCTACCGCAGAGCCCGAGTCGCCGCCGAGCTCAAGCGTCTGCTTGGGTTGCTCGGTCACCAGACCCGAGGCCTTGCCGGTGGCCGTGAGTTTACCATCGACGTAAAGTTTCATTTCCAGATCCTTGCTTAAAACTCCGACGAGATGATGCCAGCCCTCGCCCAGGGCTACCTTGCTTTGAGCCGCCGAAAGGTTGCTTGAACTGCGCACCTGGAACGACGGGAACGAACCCTCCAGGACGATGGCATAGCCGTTCAACGGTCCACCGTGGGCGAGCACAACGCCGTTCTTCGCGTTCGGCAGCACCCAGGCTTCGATGGTGAGTTCCTTGTTTGCCGGATTCAGGCGCTCACTATTCGGGAACTGCACGATGGGTCCGGCGACCGCCGGAGCGGCTTTGCCTTTGCCCTTCTTTTTGCCTTTCGGCGCGCGCGGGGCCGGCACGGGCACTTTGGGAGCCTCGCGCGGCGCGGAGAATAATTGATGCTCCAGCGTTGTTGTCCACTTGAGATACTTCGACTCACGACCGTAGCCGTAAACATTCTTGTCGTCGAACACCAGAATTCGGCCCGAAGGGGCAAACTTGCCCGCTTGAAAATAACCATTGTGCCCGCCGGCAAAGTTTTTGCCGAACACCCAATAGGAACGGTGAAACCAGGTGTCGTCGAGGAAACCCATCGGCGCGAAAATGTGCGCGCCTTCACCCTGCTGCGTTCCCCCCTGCGTGGCGGCGTTGCCGGAAATGGGGCCGATGTCGTGGCGGACGCCCTTCTCGTCAATCTTCTGCGAACGCAGGTAAGTGAATTTGCCGTCGCTGGAGAGAACGTCATTCAGGCCGACTGGCATTTGCAGCGTCTGGATGCGGTTCTGCAAATCCTTGCCGGTCTCGGGATCCTTGTCGTCGTAAATCGTCTCCACCAACTTGCGACCGCTCGCGGCGTCCAACTTGATGAAGCGCAGGCCGCCATCGAGAAACACCGATCGGCCAGCAACGAAGCTCACCTGATCGTTCTCAATCAACACGCTGCCATGCACCGGCCAGACGGACTCCAGTTGTTCAAACGCGAACAACCGCCGTTCCGACGGCGCGGCCTGATAGCGCCACACCAGTTGGCCGTCGCTCGCGCGCAGGCAATACACCCGGCCGTCCGCGCAGCCGAAGAACACGCGACCCTTCCAATACGTTGGCGGTGAATCCACCTGGCCGGCGGGTGTGAAGGTCCACGCCGTTTTGCCGCTCGTCGCGTCCAGCGCGTAGAGCGTGTGGTTGTCGATCTTCGCGACGAACACGTTGCCGTCGGCGATGGTGGTGGCGGTGAGCTTTCCGCCCAGATTCGCCTCCCACGCCTGGCCGAGATCCTCGGAAAGTTTCTGGTTGCTGTAACCGCTGCGCGTGGCGTCGTGCCGGAAGGTCGGCCAGTCGAGTGGACTTGTTGCCTCGTTGATTGGCTGGTTGTAGGCCGGACCCTTGAGCAGGCGCTCATTGTCCGCAAACGGCTTCGGATGCGGTGACGCAGTTCCCGCGGACAACGCATTCATTCCGTAGAGCTTCGCCTCGGGATAACACGCGCAGTTATGCGGCGGCGCGTAGGTCAATCCGTTTGCCGGCAGCACGCCGTAAAGGCATCCGCCGCGCACCCAGTGATTGATGTCCCAATGCTCCTTCGCATGATCCACGAATTCAATCCCCGTGCGCGAAGGCATCAGATACTTCTCCGTCGCCTTGGCAATGTAGCACCGGTGATGAAACCAGTAGGTGCTCACGTCGGGCGGGAATTGCTTCTTCACTTCGCCGGTGAACGGGTCGCGGCCAGTGAACTCGCCGGACATACTGCCGGAGGTCGTCGGGGCGCTCCACACCAGGCCGCCCGCGACCAGCAAATCTTCAGGCGAACGGTACCCGGAACGATCATGCGGCGCGCTCCACAATTCCTTGCCGCTCTTCGCATCGAAGCTCTTCATGGCGCCATCGCCGCCGGCGTAGAGGACGGCGTTCTGGTAGAGCACGAGGCGCGGCGCGTAGTTGAACTCAAACAATTTGCGGCGTTTGACCGGCTCGGAAGCCCAGTTCTGTTTGCCGTTCTTCGCGTCAAGACACACGACCTGATCGCCGTTGTAATAGACCATGTTCTTCCCGTCACTCGCCACGGTGAGCGGACCGACCTTGTCCTCGCGCGTCCAGAGCACCTTGCCCGAATCCGTCTCGACGGCGACCAGTTGCCGCGGTTCGGCGTCCCAGTTGAATTCGGTTTCGACCCGCTTCTGGTCACCCGTGTTGTGCTTCGGAGCGTAATTCTTCAGCACCCATTTCTTCGGATTGAGCAGCGCGTGAATGACCCCGTCCGCCACGACGAATTCCTCGGTGCTGGCGGTGGCGGCGTAAGTCTGGAGCGTTTTGCCGGTGGCGGCATCGTGCTGCGTGATGGGCGCGTTGATGCCGAGGGTGACGTAAACCCGATCTTTCTCCGCAACCAATCGGCGCGCGAGTTGGGTCGGACCGCTTTTGAGCGGCCAGAGCTGGTTGTGCCATTGTTTGATGGGCAGCTTCCAGAGATTGACGCCATTGAACGCGTCGCGGGCGATGACACTCCACTTTGCCGGGAGCAGGATCGAGACGCGCGAACCCTCGTCCATGATGTAGAAGTTGCGTCCACCGGCGGAGACAAACGCGCTCATGCTCGCCATGCGATCGTGATGGCGCGACCAACGCGGACTGCCGACCCACTGCAATCGTTCCGGTGGCGCCACCACCGTGTCATGGGAAACCGCGTTGCCTTTTGCGCTGTAGAAATAATGTGTCCACTCATCCAGCTCTTTGGAACGTTGCTTGGTAACCGCCTTCCATTCGCCGCCCTGCTTCACATACGCGACCCCGTTGGGAACCAGCACTCGATTGATTTCCGCCATACTGATGCCGTCCAGATCGTCCGCGACGAGGAGGTTGACCATGTTGTCGATGTAGGGCAGGCGATCCCCCTTGAGTTGCTCGACCAGCACCGGGCCGTTCCGGCCGGAGGCGACCAGACTCGCCCGAGCCTTCGCGACATTAGCGGCATCGCGATCCAATCCCTGCACAACCAGCGCGTCGTTGGCGCGCAGAGTGCCGGTGGATTTTCCATCACCGCAATTCAGGTGAACGACAAAACCGCCGGTGACGCCGGTGGCGCTGTAAATCTTTTTGACGGAGGGCAATTCGGCGCGGGCGGTGACACCCGCTTCCAACAAGCCGACCGCCGCGATGGCGAGTCCAACAATGGTTGCGGTGAAGGGGCGGGCAATGGAGGGGGATTCTTTTCGCTTCATGGTCAAAGGGTTAAGGACGGGCAGAATAGGCAAAAGGTTTCGGAAAAGGGAATGAGAAAGAAGATGAGATATTCGTACCGCTGACTCCTGAACTGAAACCATGCGTGAACGCCATTGGGCTGGATTTGTGAAATGTGTTGAGCGGCAATGCTTTGCACGCCTCTACGTTCTCCGCGCCGCTTGCCATTAAGACGGCATGACTCAACGCGGAGAAGGCAAAGAAGCAAAGGGCGCAGAGATGACGGGGCGCCGACAAGTTGCCGGCTTGGCGTAATTGATCCGATTGAGGCGAACTTAGCCGGAACGATGCAGTTGGAGTGCGGCATTCATGCCGCGGAAACGTAGATTTGCCAATCGGCTCTCGTTGTTATTGAGCGGTTCTTCTGACACACGAAATAGTGTGCGGTCTCGACGACATGGTTCTGTGCGTGACCTGTGGCTGCGGGTGGACATTTCTGCGGAATGAATTCCGCGCTCGTGCCGCTCCGACTGCATCGTTCAGGCTTAACCTCTACAACCTCGGCGCGGCCTTTCGGTTAAGGCGGCCGAAGTTTCCAATATCAACGATTTATGAACCTTTGCGTTCTCCGTGTCCTCTGCGTAAAAGAACAGGGCGAAGGAACGCGTTGGGGCGCGGTAGATTACCGTCGTGAATAAAAGTCCCGCCGTCGGAGCAAATGGCCGGTTGGCCGGCAGAAATTTATTCCCCCGGCAAATGCTTCATCAGGAACGAAACGAAGTTTCCGTGCAGGATCTTTTCGATGTCCTCCGGCTGGTAGCCGCGATCTTCGAGCAGGGCCGGAATCTTTTGCAGGTCGGCGATGGTTTCGAGGTCCATCGGGGATTGTTGCCGGCCGAAGCCTCCATCGAGATCGGTCCCGATGCCGGAATGATTCGCGTTGCCGGCAAGTTGGCAGACGTGATCGATGTGATCCACCATGTGCTTGAGTTTCACGCCGACGTCTTCGGGTTTGGTTGTGTACTTCGTCCACCCCGGCACCATCATCCAGGCATCAAGCGCCGCGCCGATGACGCCGCCCCGGTCAATTAAGTGCTTGAGTTGTTCGTCAGTAAATTGTCGTTGCGCGGGCACCAACGCCCGGCAGTTCTGGTGACTCGCCCAGGCGGGTCCGTTGAACAACTTGACCACATCCCAGAACGCCTCGTCGGTGAGATGGGTGGTGTCCAGAATCATGCCGAGTCGGTCCATCTCCTTCACCAGATCGCGCCCCTTGGCGGTCAGCGGCCCCTTGTCACCGGTTCCGGGCGAATAGGTTCCCGGGCCGTAATGCGCGGGCCCAAGCACCCGCAATCCGGCTGCATACGAACGTTCGAGATGACCGAGCGTGATCATTGAATCCGCGCCTTCCAGTGTGAGGACATACCCGATGGGCGCGTCGGGTGGTGGATCGCCTTTCCAGAGTTGCACGATTTCGTCGAGTTGCTTCGCGGTGCGGATTTGCCGGAGTTCGCCTTTCTCTTCCATCGCCTGATACCACGCCAATTGCGCCTGCGTAATGGCCCAGGCGATCTCGGGCGAATTCCAGCCGGCCAATTTATTATCCCGCCTCACATAGCGCGCGATTTGCGTGCCCATGCACGCGCCGATGCGTCCCTTGCGCATCTCGGGAAAGCACACCACACCGTCGGCGCGGTCGCGTTTGTCGGTCATACCCTTCTCCCGTTCGCGTATCTCAGCGATGGGTCGGGAGAGATCGCGATTCCATTCCACGGCGTTCATGGAGAGGTCGAGGTGGGCGTCAAAGATGAAAGGAGATTGTTTTGATTCCATGATGATGGTTGGTTGTTTTCCTTTGGCGGGCGGGTTGTGTCAAGTGCGGCGATGACAAAACAATCGACGCCGCGATGCATGGCGGCTAAACAGAATGAATGTCACCGCCCACCGATTCACTGGTCGCGCAATTGTCTTCGCTGTATTCCGCCGTCGTCGCCGATGTGCTGGATGGGATGGGCTATCGCAACCAGGTGTTGCCGCCGGACATCCGTCCGTTGACCCCGTTGCAGCGGATTGAGGGCGTGGTGTATCCCGCTCGGGCGACGACGGTGACCGAGATTCCCGAGAAACCCTACGAATTGGAGATTGCCGCCGTCGAAGCGATGACGAGTGGCGATGTGCTGGTGGTCGATGCGGGCGACGAGCGGACGTGCGGCTTCTGGGGCGAATTGCTCACGACAGCGTGTCTTTACAAGGGCGTGCGTGGCGTTGTGATGACTGCCTGCACGCGCGACATGTGGAAAATCAAGGATCTCGATTTCCCGATTTACGGCATCGGTTATCATCCGGGTGACAGCAAAGGCCGGGCGGATATCGTGGAGATTGGTGAACCCATTTCCATCGGCGGCGTGCGGATGAAACGAGGTGATTTGATTCTGGGTGATGAAGACGGCGTGGTGGTTATTCCGCAGGAAGTGGCAGAAGAGGCGTTGAAACTCGCCAATGAAAAGATCGCCGGCGAAAACCTGGCGCGCGAGGACCTCGAAAAGGGAGTGCCGATGGGTGAGGTGTTTCGCAAGCACGGAATCCTTTGAACAATCAATGACCCAATTCGGTTGCGCTGTTGTTGGGCCTTATAAAAAATGAAATCTCGAATCCTGATTGCTGGTCTTTTTCACGAGACGAATTCGTTCGTGGATGGACTTACACCGCTGCGTGATTTTCAAATCCGGCGCGGTGATGAATTGCTGGATTGCATCGGTGACGCGTCTCCGCTGGGCGGCCTGTTGGAATCTGCTCGTGAGTACGAATGGGAGATACTTCCCTCGGTGGACTATCGAGCGACACCGAGCGGAACCGTGAAGGACGAGGTGGTGGAGGAATTCTGGCGGGGATTCGTTGAACGGGCGGAACCGGAACTGCAGGCGGGTATCGATGCCATCTATCTGGTGCTGCATGGCGCCATGGTTGCGGAATCATTTCCCGACGTGGAGGGGGAGATTCTAGAGCGTATTCGAAAATTACCCGGGGCGGAAAATTTGCCGATCTTCGGAGTATTCGATCTGCACGCAAACTTTACGCAACGGATGGCGGAATATTCCAACTGTCTGGTGGCCTATCGCGAGAATCCCCACACGGATGCGCGTGAATCGGCGCAGCGTGCGGCATTGTTGTTGTTGCGCTGTCTGGAATCCGGCGAGGTGCCGCGAATGTACTGGCAACATCCCGCGATTGTCTGGCCGCCAACGGGCACAGGAACGGCCGATGAGCCGATGAAGGGGCTGGAAAATCTCGCTCGCGAATTGGAAGCAGAGCATCTGAACCTCTGGTCCGTCAGCGTGGCCGGCGGTTTTTGCTTCGCCGACACCCCGGATACCGGCGTGAGTTTTTGTCTGGCGACGACGGCGGAAGAATCGGATGCGGAGAACTGGCTGACGCAGCTCAGCGATCTTGCCCTTAAGACGAAAGAGTTGGGCAATGTCATTGAGCCGGACATCGACGAAGTATTCGCGACATTGGATCCGCTTCCCGACGGGCTTACGGTGCTGGTCGAGCCGTCGGAGAATATCGGCGCAGGCGCTCCCGGCGATTGCACGGGATTGCTTCGGGCGCTGGTGGAGCATCGGATAGCAAATTCGGCGATCGCCATCAACGACCCCGACGCGGTCAAGCGATTGCAGACGCTGCCCATTGGAGACTCACTTACGCTGGCCATCGGAGGGAAGGGGAGTCGTCTCGATGCCGGTCCGCTGGAATTGAATGTGCAACTCGTGTCCCGCAGTGATGGCCGGTTTGAACTCGAGGACAAGCAGAGTCATCTCGCTTCGATGTGTGGCGATGTTTTTGAAATGGGACCCTGCGCGGTGGTGAAACACGAGGGGATTACAGTTTTACTGACCAGTCATCGGACGCCGCCGTTTGATCTTGGACAGTGGAAGAGCCAGGGAATTGAGCCGACGACATTGTCCGTAATCTGTGTGAAGGCCGCGGTGGCGCATCGCCGGGCGTATGATCCGATTGCGACGCGCATGCTTTGGGTGAACACACCGGGGCCATGCAATTCCGATTTGCGCACTTTGCCGTTTGAGAAGATCAACCGACCGATCTACCCATTGGATTGAGTTGCGGTGGGGCGAGCGTCCTCGCGAGCCTTTAGCGGGACAGACAGCAACCCATCGTTTCGTCAAAAACCTCTTCCAGACGGCTTGGCCAGGATCGTGTTCCGCCAGGCTATTTCCATCGATTCCATTCCAATCCCGGTCGATCCACCCGGAATTGAACGAGGCGCTTCTTATCCGCTTCAGTGACGTAAGCGGTGCGACCGTCTTTGCCACCAAAGCAGATGTTGGTGGGGCTTTTGCCGAGCATGTCGATTTCGTGAAGGATTTTGCCCTTCGGCGTCATTTTTATGACAGTGCCTTTGCCATGACGAGTGATGTAGAGATTGCCGTCCACATCGCATCGCATGCCGTCAAAACCATGATCGGGAAACTTGCGAATGAGCCGTTTGTTCCTGATTGACCCATCGGCGGCGAGGTCGAACGCCCACACGTTGCGTTGCTGGCTTTCGTTGACGTAGAGCGTTTTTCCGTCGGGACTGACTTCGACGCCGTTGGTCGTTCCCATGTCTTTGGCAAGGCGCGTAACCTTCCCATCGGTGGCGATACGCCACAGTTGGCCGGTGCCGTCTTTCCAGTTCGGGTCGCTGGCAAACAGTGTTCCGTCCCGCGCCATGGCGATATCGTTGGGTTGGTTCATCTCCGGGTTGTGACCGTGGACGGTTATTTTTCGCGTGGCCATATCCACCCGCAGGATCTTGTGTTCGACGTAGTCGGCGATGAACATGGTGCCGTTACGATCAAATCGGATGCCGTTTCCGGTGCTTTGATTGGGAAGGGTGACGAAGATTTCAGCGCGACCCTCGGGCGAGATTTTTGCGATATTCTGTTTGTGCTGGAAACTGACGGCATACACGTTGCCGTCCCCATCGACGGCCGGGCCTTCCACACCACTCGTGAAGCTGCCTTCGGCCGTCAGTGGGCTGGCAATGAAGAGTTTTTCGGCCGCACGCAATGATGAGAGCGAGGCAATCGCAATGAGGATAGAAGTCAAATGGCGTTGGATTCGCGGAAGATTCATAACGATGCTTTAGCGCAGGATGGGCCGCGTGGAAATAATGAAGTTTGCGGGAAATCTGAGGGGGAGATTTATTCTTGAATTTCGCACGGTTCATTGTGTATCGAAGTTGCGCATGACAATCAGCAACTTTGTTCATCATGTCGTTTTCGTGCCTGAAAACATTAAAGAAAAACGCCCGTCACACTTGACGAATTCACGGTTTTCGGTGCTTGTGAGGCTTCTGTTTGCCGTAGTTCTCCTCCTGCTCGCGAGCCCGGCCGAGGCCCAGGATGCCGCGCCCAAAATCGACACGGGCGACACGGCATGGATACTTGCTTCGACGGCCCTCGTACTGTTCATGACGATTCCCGGGCTCTCGCTATTTTATGCCGGCCTGGTGCGACGGAAAAACGTGTTGTCCGTGCTGATGCATTGCTTCGTCCTCACGGCGGTGATGACGGTGTTGTGGCTGGTGTGCGGTTATTCGCTGGCTTTCTCGACAACCGGAATGACGAAAGACGCGGTGAATTTGCGGTCATTTGTCGGGTCGTTTGATCTGGCCATGCTGGGCGGTGTCAATGCGGACACGGTTGAAGGCACGATACCCAAGCTGCTGCACTTTATCTTTCAGATGACGTTTTTTATTATCACGCCGGCCTTGATGGTAGGGGCCTTCGTTGATCGGATGCGTTTCTCGGCAATGCTGATGTTCACGACACTGTGGGCGCTGGTGGTTTACGCGCCGATCTGTCACATGGTATGGGGCGGTGTGGGCGGTTACTTTTTTGATAAAGGAGTGCAGGATTTTGCCGGAGGAATCGTTGTGCATATCACCGCGGGTGTGGGTGCGCTGGTCGCTTGCATTATGGTGGGTCCGCGCAACGGATATCCAGTCAAGCAGATGATGCCGCATAATCTCCCGATGACCGTGACTGGTGCCGGCATGCTGTGGGTTGGCTGGTTTGGATTCAACGGCGGTAGTGCGCTCGGGGCAAATGGCGGGGCGGCGTCGGCGATCGTGGTGACGCAGATATCCGCCGCAACAGCGACGCTGGTGTGGATGTTTGTCGAGTGGTTCAAGCACGGTAAACCGAGCATGCTGGGTGCGGCGACGGGTTCAATCGCCGGGTTGGCTGCCATTACGCCGGCTTCCGGCACGGTGGGACCGATTGGCGCATTGTGCATTGGCGCGATGGCCGGGTTCATCTGCTGGTGGGCTTCCACACAATTGAAGAAAAAATTCGGCTACGATGATTCGTTGGATGTATTTGGCGTTCACGGCGTGGGAGGATTTTTGGGAACCGTCATGCTGGCCGTGTTCATGGCACCGGGTATTGGCGGTTTGGGTGGAACGGACTACTCAATTGCAAAACAGTTTGGGATACAGCTATCTGCCGCTCTGGCGACGGTCGTTTACACGGTTGTCGCGACATTCGTCATTCTCAAGGTGACCGACGCACTACTGGGTCTGCGGGTGAACGAGGGCGACGAAACAACTGGATTGGACCTCGCTTACCATGGCGAGGACGCCTACAACGATTGATTCCAGATTCAATTTCGGAAAAGTTATGAAAAAGATAGAAGCCATTATTAAACCATTTCGCCTGGAGGAAGTTCGCGAAGCACTCTCCGATGTCGGCGTGGTCGGGATGTCCGTTTCGGAAGTCAAAGGGTTCGGTCGCCAAAAGGGGCACACCGAGATTTATCGCGGGAGTGAATACACCGTGGACTTCCTGCCCAAAATCAAGATCGAGACCGTCGTGACCGACGACAAAGTGGACGCGGTAGTGGCGGCCATTATCGAGTCTGCCAAGACGGGAAAGATTGGCGACGGTAAGGTTTTCGTCATTCCGGTCGAGAATGCCGTGCGCATTCGTACCGATGACAAGGGCGACGACGCGATTTAGGGCGCGTTGTCAGAACAAGCCAGGCCGGGGCCGGATGGGGTCGACCGCCGACAAGCCACTTCAGGAGGGTTGATCCAAACCAGTGCCGGTTCCGGCGGAATGAGGCGCGCGCGGCACTGTTATGGTGCTATTTTTCTTTCGAATAGCGTTCGAATGCGGCGGCGATTCCTGCTTGCTTGTCGTCTCCCTTGTGCAGGATGAAGCGATGGCGAAGGCGTAGCTTGTCGCCTTTCTTCAACGTGTGCGGGCCGTTCGGGTCATCCTTCTTCAAGGTGCCGAATGGATTCGCCGTGAACAGGCCGTAGGTGCGCACATGCCACGAAGTCGGGTGCCGGAAACTGGTCGGGTGATTCAAGATGGCGACGCCCAGAGTTTCTCCATCCACCGGCCCGTTATAGTCCACCCACTTTGCGCGCGTGCCCCAGGCGGCCTTATCGGTGATGCCCGCGCTGGTGATGATGTGTCCGCCCTTTTTACTGTCCACGTCCATTGAGGTTGGCACACGAATACTCAGGCCGGAATCCTTCCTGTCGGCCAGCGTTACCTCGCCTTCGGTGGCAATGAACTCCTGATCCCAATCAATCAGGCGCGCATTTGTCTCGACGCGAAAAGTCATCGTTCGAATCTCGGTAATCGCCTTCTTGCCATCGGGTCCGACGTAATCGTTTTCGGTGACCAACACAGCCTTGTCAGCATCAGCCTTGATGACGAGATAGCTTTTATGTCGGATATTTCCAACTTTTTTGAGGCGGTCGGCGTATTGGGGGCGCTTTTTTATTAGTTCTTCAAAGGACCTTCGCTCGGCCCACGTGTTAAATCCCCCGATGTCCTCGTGGCCGAAATTGATTCCGCGATGATGAGGATGATCCTGGCGTTCCCCCTCGACGTTCTTCATCGGGTAATTGCGGGTCATCATTTTTCCCGTTGGGCCATACACCGGATAAAGGTACGGCTTGTTCGCCTGATCGACCACATAGGTGGCGAACGGTTGTCCGTTGTGGGTAATCACCGCTCCGCCGGTGTCGGTCTTCTCCACGGAGAATCCCTTGGATTTACCGGCCGCGTGAGACGCAAGCGAGAGTGAAAGGGTCAACGCGGCAAAAAGTGAATGTGCGAGATGGTGCGACAGGGTGGTGCTTCTCATGATGGGCAATGCCTTAATGGACTGTCTCGGGAGGGTCCAGCTTCAATCATCGTTGAAAAATTCAGTTCCCGACCAATCGGCGGTTTTCCGGTCCTTTCCGGCTTTCGATTGAATCTCGATCAGATTTGATTGATCGCGTGCGAAACGCATGAAAGCATCGGTTCAATGCCATCTCGCCGCGCCAATGGTTTCTTCTCCATGTTTCTGTGGATGTTCTTCATTGTGGCATCGAGCGGTGTCACTGCCGCTGAACAATCACAAATTCGGGTCACAACCGATTTTCCTGGCGGCTCCGCCGAGGTGGTTGATCTCGACGCGGCCAGCCAGACGATTCACATCCATCCCGCACTCAATGCCGGGCGCGGTTGGCCGTGTTGGTGGTATTTGCGCGTGGATGGATTGGACGAAGCAAAGCCGATCACATTGAAAGTCAGCGCCCATCCCAAACCGTATCGTGCGACGCAAATCCTGTCAGCGAGTTGGGCCCAACCCCAGCGTGCCGCCATCAGCACGGATGACGTTACCTTCACGCAGACGCCGCCGGCGAAGATTGGGAAAGATCGAATCGCCGTTTACACGTTCAACGCCCCGGCGAAACGTATCTGGCTGGCGTGGGGGCCTCCCTTTGTACCGTCCCACGCCGAGGACGTGCTCAATCGTATTGCGAATAAAGTTCCGGGTTCCGAACGATTTGAACTTGCAAAAACGCTGGGCGGTCGGCCGGTGAACGGCATCCGTATTGGTGGTGGTACTAAATCGAAACCGGCGCCGTTTGGGGTGTGGGTGCAGGCCCGGCAGCATGCCTGGGAATCGGGTGGCTGCTGGGTCGGACGCGGCTTCATTGAGTGGGCCGCGAGCGATGATCCCGAGGCCGTCAAGCTGCGTGAGCTTGCCACGATTCATTACGTTCCGATCATGGACGTGGATAACGCTGCGATGGGCGCCGGAGGCAAGGAAGCCGTGCCACGCGATCACAATCGTGATTGGTCCGACAAGCCGGTTTATCCCGAGGTTGCGGCTGCGCAGAAGCGCCTGATTGAACTCGACGCGAAGAATCTGCTGCATGTCTTCATCGATCTGCACAATCCGGGCCCGGGTGAACGCCGCCCGTATTTCTTCGGGCCGTTTGACCTGCCGCAGATGAGCCCGATGCATCAGCGCAACTATGCCGACTGGATCGGCCTTGCGGCGAGATCGATCAACGGACCACTGGCTCTGTTACCCGAATACAAAATTGCATCGTATATAAAAACCGACGAGGAGCGCCTGCGCATGAGCAGCAACTGGGTGCGGCACCATAGCCAGTCATACGTCATTTCCGGGACGCTTGAGACGGTCTGGAACACGACGCACAGCACGCAGGTGGGGTATCAGACCGTTGGTCGGCAATTGGCGCAGGCGCTGGCAAGGTATCTGGCGGCGAATCCGACCCGGCCAGTCGGCGAAGGTCGGTGAAAACGTAAATGATCGACGAGATTCTTAAACCCACTTCTGCAACGGTTTTCCGACGAATACCACCCATGAATCCGGAATCCCCCTCACCCCATCCCTCTCCCCCGGTGGGGGAGAGGGTGCCCGACTTGTCCGCCGTAGCTCGAAGAGCGAAGGTGGAAGGGCGGGTGAGGGGGCACCCAGGTTCAAGGAAACAAATCGGCAGCCAATACCCGTTGGATATCTCCCGTCGGGAACTGCTTCGCGCCGGTGGCCTGGGGCTGTTCGGTCTTTCGTTCAACGACTTGTTGCGGGCACAAGCTACCGCGCCAGTCAACTCGGTCGGCGGTTCGTTCGGGCGCGCAAAGGCCTGCATCCTGCTGTTCATGTGGGGTGGGCCGGCGCATCAGGATACCTGGGACATGAAGCCGAACGCGCCGCGGGAAATCCGTGGTGAGTTCCAATCCATTCCCACCAACGTTCCGGGGATTCAGATTTGCGAGCACTTTCCACGGCTCGCGCGGCACATGGACCAGATTTGTCAGGTTCGGTCGATGACGCATGACAACGGCGACCACACGCCTTCAACGCATTACCTGCTGACGGGTGAGCCTCCTCCGCGCACGACCGACAAGCGCAAGCAATGGCCTCATATGGGTTCAGTGTTGTCCGCGCTCGGTCGCGGCAAGGGTCCGTTGCCTCCGTTTGTTTCCATGCGACCGAAGTTGCCGAACGACGTCCCGCGCTTCGTCGAGCAGAGCCAGGGACAATTCGCCGGTTGGCTCGGCCCGATGCATGACCCGTTGACCATCGACGCGGATCCGAGTCTGCCCGGTTACCGCGTCGGCGAGATGACGCCGCATCCGGAATTGTCGGTTGGCCGGCTTGGCGGACGGCGCGATTTGCTGAAGACGCTCGACCGGAAACTTGATGGGTTCAGTCCCGCGTTTGCCGCGCAGGATCAGAACAACCGGCGTGCCTTCGAACTGCTCACCGCTGCCGCGACCCAACGCGGCGCCTTCAATCTCGGCGAGGAATCCACTGCGATGCGGGAACGCTACGGGATGAACCCGCACGGCCAATCGGTTTTGCAGGCGCGCCGATTGGTGGAAAGGGGCGTGCCTCTCGTGACGATATTCTGGCCCAGTGACGGCATCAAGAACGTGAGCGTGTATTGGGACACCCACAGCCGCAATTTCATCGACCTGAAAACCCGGCTGATGCCCGTCGCTGATCAGGCGTTTTCGGCGTTGCTCGATGATCTAAAGGAACGCGGCATGTTGGATGAGACACTGGTCGTCTGGACGGGTGAGTTCGGTCGCACTCCTCGCGTTGGCCAGCGGTCCAGTGATGCGGGCGCGGGACGCGATGGCCGCGATCACTGGGCCGGTTGTTTTACTTCGGTGTTGGCGGGCGGTGGCGCGAAAGGTGGATTTGTTTTTGGCAAGAGCGACAAGCAGGCCGCGTTTCCCTCGGAGAATCCGGTGGCACCGCGCGATCTCATCGCCAGCGTCTATCACCTGCTGGGCGTTCCGGAACAAACCGTGCTGAACGACGTTGGCGGACGCCCCAGTTTCGTCCGGCCCGGGAAGGCGATTACGGAGTTGTTTGCCTAGCAACCGCGCCCAGCGCGTCTTGCCCTGTAGGCCGGGTGCCCTCACCCGGCGTTGGAAAACCGAATGCCTCAAAACGCCGGGTGGGGGCACCCGGCCTACACAATGCGCGCGCAGTAGACTGTTGAATGTAGCAGCCGAAGTGACGAGGCTCACTTTTGTTTAGAAATACAAAGTGACAGTAATTCCCTCACATCGCCTGATAACCCGTGTCGCTGGACTCACCGGCCATCGGCATATTCCTTCCATAGCGACTCCAACCGTTCAGGATTTAAATCTCCCGTGTGAAGGATCAACCGGTAGCGCAGTCGGGTTTCCTTTTCCGCCGATAAAGCGATGGGTTCGCGGCCGGGCCATTGGGGATTCTGCATGCTGCGCTTCGCGCGAAGCAGCCACTTGAGCGGGAAGTCGGGATGCGTCGGGTGGACCAGTATGGCGACGCTCTTCTTCTTTCCGTCGAGAGTGCGAACCACGTTCATCCATGCGCCGCCCTCGACCGCGGTGTTCTGGGCTTTCACCTCGCCCTTTTGACTGATGAACTTCACGTCGTCGGACAACCGGATGCGGGGAGAGAATCCGCCATAGCCTTTCACGTCATCCGAGCCGCCGATGGAGACTCCATCCACCAGGGCGCGAAAACCCAGATCGAAATCCAGGATCCGCAGATTCTCGCGGGACGGATGGCAGGTGATGCGGACTGATTCTCGCACGATGCTCAGAAAATTGGTGCCGCCCTTGGCCGGGTCACTGTCGGGTTTGGCGATCTGCCAGTCGCGAACCAAGAGCATTTCGGATTTCCTGATGCCATTGCTCACCGTTGTTGTGGTCGAATTCTTCGATGGTTTGGACCACCTGATATCCTTGCAGACCCACGGATCGCAAACCGGTTTGCCGTTGAGCAACACCTGATGCCACGCCCAGAAGATGCCGCGATGATGCAGGTGGTCGGCGGGAAAATCCTCGGTGACGATTGCTCCATCGAGGTCGTAAAGCGGGTGAAGATAATTCGCCCGCTCGTATTTGCCTTCGAGCGACTTGG
Source organism: uncultured Verrucomicrobiales bacterium (assembly GCA_937893495.1). GTDB lineage: Bacteria > Verrucomicrobiota > Verrucomicrobiia > Limisphaerales > JAYPXF01 > CALBIE01. Next base: position 16,020 of record CALBIE010000238.1, read on the forward strand.
GCGCGATTTGGAATGTGAACACGGGCTTCCCGCGTTCGGACAACTCGATGGTTTTCGAGCCACCCTTGAACTGGTGCAAAATCGTCTGCGACCGCGCCGCCGGCAGACTGAGAAATAATACGGCGGCGATGCCGGTGATCAACGCCGGGTCACTTGCTCTTTTTCTTTGCATTGGATTTGCCTCCGTCAATGGCTTTGCTCAGGTCGAACGCCGTCAGTTTGTTTACCAACATCTCGGGGAGAATCAGCCACTTCTTGTACGGCAGAAACGCATGGTCGGCGGTTCCCTGGGGCAGTGACATCAGCGTGCGGACCTTTCCGCGTTTTTTGATGTGAAAAACTTTGCCCGCTCGCCAATCGGTGACGACGAATCCGCCGGTGCCATCTGCCTCGACGCCGTCGAGGTTGCCGGTGGGTTTGGGAGTAATCGCTGTTTGCTTCTTTGTCTTCAGATCAATGGCCAGCAATCGTCCGAGCGGATCCGTCGAAAAATCATCCTTTAGATTCTTTCCCCAACCACCGAGATACAACTTGCCGCCGTGCACCAGCAATCCGTTCGGGTGCTCAATCTCCGGACCTTCCACGAACACCGATGTCTTGCCGTTCTTGTGCGCATAGACCTTTCCGGCCGCCATGTCGGAAACATACACCGTTCCGTCCGGGCCCGTGGCGACGTCGTTTAGAAACAGCGCGCCCTCAATTTCGATGTCATGGATAATCTTTCCCTTGGCGATATCAATGCCGACGATGCGGGTGATGTCGCTGACCCAAAGCGTATTCTCGTGGCTGCGCACCCCTTTGGGCGCATTCAGTCCGGTGACCCACCTGTCTTCCACCATTTTACCTTCAATGGTCAGTTTGGAAATCCAACCATCCCCGTCCTTCGCCTTGCCGCCGCCTTCACCGATCTGCGAGAGAAAAAGAAAGCCCGATTTCGGGTCAACGTAGGCGCTCTCCGGCGCTTTCAATCCCTCCGTAATCGACCAGACGACCGGGAATGATTGAGCATCCTTCTTTGCTTTGGCTTTGTCGGCGGCACTGAGCGAAAGTGTCAAGGCTGTCGAAAGGCCGGTGAGTAAAGAGAGAGATTTGAGCGATAGTTTCATGGTGTTCCGGTAAAATAATGGTTCGATACAAGTGTCAAAAGCGTCGCGCATAGTAAGCCTGCGAAGAGGTGCGCACAACATGGATTTCATTCATGGACGGGTGGTGCGATTGGGAGGCGGTCAGAAAATATTTCGCTGCTTGGAAATGAAAACACTTTCTTTCGTCAGTTGGGCTTTACGGTGGTTACCCGGAAAGACGTCTGAAACAACTGTTTGCTTCCCGATTCGGTGCGCCATTGGTATCGATAAGAACATGAAGCATGTGAATTTCCTGTGCCTTGTGGCGATTGCGATGCTGACTCTCGGCGACGTCACCGAGGGCCGTTCCGCGGAGTATCCTTTGCAGCCCCTCATCGACCAACTCAAGCCCACCCGCAAAATCGTTTACAAACAGGTCGGCGCGCGCAAGTTGCATCTCCATGTATTCGAACCGGACAGATTTCACGCCACGGACAAGCGCCCGGCCTACGTTGCGTTTCATGGCGGAGGCTGGACCGGCGGTGATGCGACGCGTTTCTATCCCTTTGCCGCGCACTTCGCGAAGCAGGGGATGGTTGGCATCAGTGTCGAGTATCGGCTGAAGAATGATCGCCACGGCACGACTGTGTTCGACTGCGTGAAGGACGGACGATCCGCCATCCGTTACGTGCGGGAGCACGCCGCCGAGTTGGGAATTGATCCGGACAAGATTGTTGGCAGCGGCGGCTCGGCCGGAGGACATGTGGCGGTCAGTACCGCGTTGTTTGACGCCGTGAACGCGGAATCAGACAACCAGAAAACCTCCGCTGTGCCGAACGCATTGGTGCTCTACTACCCTGTCATCGACACGTCGGCTGATGGCTACGGACAAAAGAAAATTGGTGATCGCTGGAAGGAGTTGTCGCCCGTACACAACGTGAAGCAAAAACTTCCTCCCACAATCATCTTTCACGGCACGGGCGACACCGTTACGCCGTTCAAGGGGGCGAAATCATTTCTTGAGCAAACGATTGCGATCGGCAATTCCTGCGAACTGGTCACGCACAAAGACGGGCGCCATGGCTATCTCATCTTCGACTTGAAGCTTTACCGTGAAGCATTGCAACAGACAGAAACATTTCTGACGCGAGTTGGTATGTTGACGCGGTAATCCGGATCCCACGGGCTCGGGCAGGCTTCCGGTGGAGCTTCTTCGGGGCCGCCAAGCTCGCTAAACCAGCTTTTTAAACTTCGGCAGTTCGCTCAGTTTCTTCACCAGATCCTTGATTTTTTGGGACTGGCTTTTATGAGCAAGTAGAACGGCGTCGTCGGTGAGGACAAGGATTGTGTCACGCTGGCCGGCGACGGCTATGGTCGTGCGAGCCTTTGTGCGTGCGTCGAAAATGATGTTTCTCGCCGCGTCCACGTGAATGAACTCAGCGACGGCGCAGTTGCCTTCGCGATCGGGTTTGATGTGGCGAGCGAGAGCGGTCCAGGCACCTAAATCATCCCAGGCAAAGGTTCCATCCGCGACGATCACGTTTTTCGCTTTTTCCATCAATGCGAAGTCGATGGATATTTTTTTTATCTTTGGATACTCGCGCTTCAAGACGCGGTCGAGTTTGCCTTTGGCCGCGGCCTCGAACCAGCGATGACACGCGGCTTCCATTTCCGGCTGATGTTTCTGCAATCCCTCGGTGATGGTGACAAACGACCAGATGAACATTCCCGCGTTCCAGCGATACGTCCCGCTGTTGACGTAGTCCAACGCCGTCTCGTAGTTCGGTTTTTCCTTGAAAGCCTCTGCCTTGTAGAACGCGGTTTTGTATTTTATTGCGCCCTTTGGTTTCGGCAGCCGGCTTCCGACCTTGATGTAACCGTAGCCGGTGGCGGGCTCAGTGGGCTTGATGCCGATGGTCACAATGGCCTGACCGCAGCTGGCCAGGTCGAAACTGTCGGCCAGCACCTGTTGGAACTTTTTCTCATCGGGAATCACGTGGTCGGCCGGCAACACGGCCATGACTCCCGTGGTAGATCGGGAACCGACAATCGCTGCGCCGAGCGTGACGGCAGCGCAGGTGTCCCGCCCGATGGGTTCGGCAATGATGTTTTTCTTCGGCAATTTTGGCAACTGCCGTGCTACCTCCGGTGCCTGCACGGAGTTGGTGATAATGAGAATATTCTCGATGGGCGCGAGCGGCAGGCAGCGGTCCACGGCTTCCTGTAGAAACGAACGATTGCCGAGCAGTTTGATGAGTTGCTTGGGGGTCTTCTCCCGACTGACCGGCCAGAACCGTTCGCCGCGTCCGCCTGCCATGATGATGACAAAGCGATCACTCTTGGGAGACTTTTTCCTGACCGGCGCAGTTTTCTTTGTGACGCGGACAATCTTTTTCTTTGCAACTTTCTTTTTCTTCATATGCAAGCGCCGGAATGCTTCCGCGTTTCCCCGCGAAGCTCAAGGCAATTGCGGCCGAACTCCGAAGCGGACTGGGGAGCGCGCGCGCCTCGGGCGCTGTTTTTCGCGCCCTCGTGGAAAACGTGGTCGCACCGAATTGATTCGAGATCTTGTGACAATCTTGCCCGCAAGACGCTGGCCGCGAGGCGCGGCCAGCCACACCCGAGGCGGGTGTGCTCCCCCAACTTTGGAAATCGGGTTCAACTCTCGCCTGCCAGTGCGATTGCCCGGTCAATCAGCACGTCGCTGACGTAGGCACCGGCTCCGCGCAACTTTGCCAGGACCGGCTTGACGGTTGGAATCAATCCCCGTTCCTTCAGCATCACAATCAATCGGAGACTCCCGAGAACTGGATCCCCGTTTTGTCGGGCCATCGTCCGAGCTCGCTGATCATCAAGCACGGCTTTGACTCCCGGATTGACCATGGCCCCCCGGTCACAACCTCGGCTTCTCCCGCACCGCCGTGCCATTCAGCAAGTGACGACTGAATTTGAGATACAGTTTTGACGTGCTTCGTGCCAACTGTCGCGAGCCAGCGACGGCCGGCGTCCGCAAGGGCGCCTTGGCTGACCTCTTCCACAACGCCTGCGGGAATCACCAGTTTATCACAGAGGGCCGGACCGAGATGGATGACCTCCGCTTTGGCGAGGAGAATGATTGGGGAAGCATTGATGACCCAATGCTCAGGCACCTTGAAAATCCTTTTCCAATTCCTCGGACGACATCTGGATTGGGGAAACGTGATGGCGTTCCAGGACGTCGAAAAACTCCCCGCGCGTCAGAGTCAGCATCTCGGCTGCCTGCCCCTGCGAGAGGCGGCCTTCATCGAACCACTTCACCACGGCGGTTTCCCAGACATCACGAGCGATGTCCTCCGGTCGCGTTCCCAATATCTGGTGGGCGGATTCGGGGATTTCGAGTGTCAGGACGGTACTCACGGGAAAACGATACGCCAATTGGCCCGAACGGCAATGTGAATGAATGTCCGGCATACCCGTCCGGGGGCGCATTCGGGTGAAGCCCCGGAGCGCGGCGTTTACGCCGCAGAAGTATCCACCTGCAACCACGGTCACCGATACTCGGACCCTTAATCTACAGCGACGTCTCTGCGGACTGAAGTCCGCGCGCCGGTGGTGTGCCTCACTCCGAATACACTCCCATTTCGATTTGAATCATTGGGTGGTGCTCATTTCTCGGACTTGGCCGGTTGCGGCAATGGATCGAGTTGCAGCGGCGTTGAAAGTTGGTCTGCGTGTTCCTTGAGGACGACCTGCCAATGCGGGCGGTTGTTGGTGGCGAGGAAGGTCAGCGTTCCGCTCAGCCGTCGCTGGAATACCTGTTCGGAAATCCACTCACTACACTCGCCTGGGCCCTCATTCGTCCTATCGTGGAAATTCCAGCCAAAGTCGACTGGTACTATTAGCCGATTCTTCCTGTGAAAAACAGTGCGCGGTTGGCCATGCCAAATCCATCGAGTTGGCCTTTCGATGTACATCAACACAAGCTCCCCCGGGTCATCTCCTCGAAGACCGGCAATGTAGCGATATCCGTCCGCCCAAAGCTTGGGATATGTCCCCATTTCATTCGTAATGCACATCAACGAAGC